>NZ_MDJR01000005.1 GCF_001730685.1 Caloranaerobacter ferrireducens
TAGGTCGTTGCCGGATTTTTTTATTTTTTGTATAAAATTATGTTATAATCTAGTAAGAGTTCTTTGTCCAAATGGAGATGATGTATCATGAACAGATTAATTAAACGAACATTGTTTATTTTATTAATAAGTATTATATTTGGGATAGGAATGACAGGAATTATTAATTATAATATAATCAATTTTTCCAGCAAGTATATTGTATCTTTAGAAGATGCACCAAAATGCGAGGCAGCTTTGGTTTTAGGAGCTTTAGTATATAATAACGAAAGAGTATCACCTATTCTTCAAGATAGGTTGGATATGGGAATTGAACTTTATAAGAATAATATAGTGCAAAAAGTTTTGTTAAGTGGAGACCATGGACGAAAATTATATGATGAAGTTAATGCTATGAAAAAATATGTAATATCACAAAATGTACCGGTAGAAGATATTTTTTTGGACCATGCAGGGTTCAACACCTATGATAGTTTATATAGGGCTAAACATATTTTTCAAGCAAAAAAGATTATTATTGTTACTCAAGAATATCATTTACCAAGAGCAATTTATATTGCTAGAAAATTAGGTATAGAAGCATATGGAGTCATAGCGGACAAACATATTTATCCTAAAATGCCTTTATATAAAAGTAGGGAGAGTTTAGCTCGAGTTAAGGATTATATACTTGTAAATTTTTTAAAACCAAAATCAAGATATTTGGGTGAGATTATAGATTTAAGTGGTGATGGACGGGTTACTGATGATAAAAAATAACTTACAAGGTTTGAAATATGTATTAAATTGGTAGTATAATGATAGTATGACATTATGCTACCTATTTTTTTGAAAGGGGAAATTAAATTTGAACAGAAAAATTGGTTATATAATTGGTATTGTTATAATTTTAGCATTAGTTTTAATAAGTTCTTTTTCAAGTATTATAAATTTCATTACAGACTATCTATGGTTTAAGGAATTAGGATATACTAAGACATTTTTTACCAAGTTAAGAACTCAGTTTACAATAGGAATACCTACTTTCATTTTATTAACTTTATTGCTAGTTTTTTATTTTAAATCTATCAAAAAAAGCTACTATAAAACAGCTGGTATAATACCAAATAAAGCTGGAGAAAAAAGATTAAATTCTGTACTTTGGGCTGTTTCAGTTTTGGTTTCATTATACATTTCTTCAATATTTGCAGGTAATTTATGGTTTACTATACTAAAGTTCATTAATTCAAACAATTTTAACATTAAGGATCCTATATTTAATAAAGATATATCATTTTACATATTCAAATTGCCTTTACTAAGTGAAGTTATAGATTTACTATTACTGCTTTCTTTTATATTAATTATCTTAACTGCTGTATTTTATTTAATTCTTATAGCAATAAGAAGACCAGGAGTTTATAATGAAGACGAGTTTTATGATGTACCGGTTAGAAACTTAAATTCTTTATTTAATAAGAGAGTCTTTAAAGTTGTACTGTTTCAGATAGGGTTAATAGGTTTAGTTATATTTATTGTTATTGGTTTAAATTTTCTATTAAAAAGTTACGGAATATTATATTCTACTAGAGGAAAAGTATATGGTGCAAGTTTTACTGATGTTCATATATCTTTATGGATTTATAGAATAATGGCTTTTATATCTGTAATTTCGGCAATAGGATTTTTTATTGGTGTTATTAGAAAAAAAGTCAGATTAGCATTAACAGGGCCTGTAGTTTTAATAATATTTTCTATGATAGGAAGTATAGTTAGTGGATTATTTCAGCAGTTTGTAGTTGAACCAAATGAAATTTCAAAAGAAGAGAAATATTTAAAATACAATATAGAATATACTCAAAAGGCATATGGGTTAGAAGATGTTAAAGAAATGAATTTTAATGTTGAGCAAAACTTGACAAGAGATGATTTAATTAATAATAAAGAAACTATCAAAAATATAAGAATTAATGATTACAGACCTATAAATCAAGTATATAACCAATTACAGGGAATAAGGCAGTATTATAGATTTAATGATATAGATATAGATAGATATTATATAAATGGAGAATATACGCAAGTATTTTTAGCAGCAAGAGAATTAGATCAAGAAAAATTAAGTAATCAAGCTAAAACTTGGATTAATCAGCACTTAAAATACACTCATGGATATGGTTTAACTTTATCACCAGTTAATTCAGTTACACCAGAAGGTCAGCCTAAGCTTTTAATAAAGGATATTCCGCCTGTTACAGATACAGATTTAAAAATAAAAAGACCAGAAATATATTTTGGTGAATTAACTAATAATTATATAGTAGTAAATACAGATGAAAAAGAATTTGACTATCCAATAGGTGAAAACAATCAAGAAGCAATATATCAAGGCTTAGCAGGTATAAAATTAAGTGGAATAAACAGACTATTATTTGCAATTAGAGAGGGAAGTTTTAAACTGATATTATCAGGTGATATTAATTCTGATAGTAAAATTATAATAAATAGAAATATTATAGATAGGGTTAAAAAAATAGCACCTTTTATTATATATGATAGCGATCCATATTTAGTTATAAATCAAGAAGATGGTAAGCTTTACTGGATAATCGATGGATATACTGTAAGTAGTAGATATCCATATTCACAACCTTATAGAGACTCAAATATTAACTATATTAGAAATTCAGTAAAGGTAGTTATAGATGCTTACAATGGGACTACTAAATACTATGTATTTGATGAAGAAGACCCTATAATAATGACTTATAAAAATATATTCTCTGATTTATTTTTAGATAAAGAACAAATGCCTAAAGGTTTAAAAGAACATATTAGATATCCTCAATTACTTTTTGATATACAATCTGAAGTGTATAAGGTATATCATATAAATAATCCTGTTGTTTTTTATAATAAAGAAGATGTTTGGGATATAGCTAAAGAAAAATATATGTCAAATGTTCAAAAAGCTGAATCAAATTATGTTATGTTTAAATTACCAGATGAAGACAAAGCAGAATTCCTTTTAACAGTACCTTATACACCAGCTACGAAGCCTAATATGACAGCTTTATTTGTTGCTAGAAATGATGGAGATAATTATGGAAAACTGTTTATTTATAAATTCCCAAAATCAAAAACTGTAGATGGTTTAATGATGATAGAATCTAGAATAGATCAAGATTCAAATATCTCACCACAATTGACATTATGGAGTCAAAAGGGTTCTATAGTTTTAAGAGGTAATTTATTGGTCATACCGATAGAAAATTCTTTGCTATATGTAGAACCTATATATTTACAAGCTGATAATGAAAACAGTTTACCAGAGGTTAAAAGAGTGATAGTTGCATATAAAAATAAAATAGTTATGGAAGAAACTTTAGATGAAGCTCTTACTAAAATTTTCGGACAGATAGATAGAGAAGAAGATGAAAGTGGTGTAATTGATAATGTAGATATAAATATATCAGATGGGAATTTAAAGGAAATAATAAAAAAAGCAAATGAAATATTTAATAAAGCTAAGGAAGCTTCTCAAAAAGGTGATTGGGCTAAATATGGAGAGTACTTAAATAAATTAGAAAATATTTTAAATAGTTTAAACAACTCATTAAACAATGAATCAGTAAATCAATAGGAAGGAGAAAGATTAAGCCAATGAAAGTAATGAAAGTAGAGAGTTTTGAATTAGACCATACAAAAGTAAAAGCTCCTTATGTAAGAAAAGCAGGTAAGATGATAGGACCTAAAGGTGACATAGTGCAAAAATATGATTTAAGATTTATACAACCTAATATAGGTGCTATACCGACAGCTGCAATGCATACAATTGAACATTTGATGGCAACCTATTTTAGAGATGAAATAGAAGATATTATAGATATTTCACCAATGGGATGTAGAACTGGATTTTATTTAATAAAATTTGGAGAAACAGATATTGCAGATATCAGAAAGGCTTGGATTAGAGTTTTAAAAAGAATTATACAAACTAAAGAAGAAGAAGTTCCAGCTACAAATGAGGTACAATGTGGCAATTTCAGAGACCATTCATTGTTTTCAGCTAAAGAATATGCCAAAACTGTTTTAGAGAAACTTGAAAAAGTGGAGGAATAAAATGAAAAAATATATAGAAAATATAAGTCAAATAATAGGAAATACACCAATGTTTAAATTTGATAATAAAGCTTATGGTATACCAAATAATGTAAATATATTTGCAAAATTAGAATATCTAAATCCAGGTGGTAGTATAAAAGATAGAACAGTTTTATATATGTTAGAGCAGGCTGAAAAAAAGGGGATTATTAAGCCAGGACATACTTTACTTGAAGCTACAGCAGGTAATACAGGTATTGCGTTAGCATTATTAGGTGTACAAAAAGGATACAGAGTTATAGTAGTAGTACCAGGTAAATTTTCTATTGAAAAACAGATTATCATGAGAGGATTAGGTGCAGAAGTTTATAGTACACCTACAAAAGAAGGAATGGAAGGGGCTTATAGAAAAATAGAAGAACTATTAAAAGAAATTCCAAATGGTTATGTACTTAACCAATTTACAAATCCATTAAATCCAGAGGCACATTATGTAATGACAGGTCCTGAAATATATGATGATATGGATGGTGAAATAGATGTATTTATTGCAGGAGCAGGGACTGGTGGTGCTTTTTCTGGTATAGTTAAATATTTAAAAGAAAAGAACAAAAACATAAAAGGAGTTTTAGCTGATCCAGTAGGTTCAATATTAGGTGGTGGCGAGTATGCCGCTTACAGAATAGAAGGAATTGGTAATGATTTTATACCTGAAACTATGGATTTGTCTTTAGTTGATGAAGCTATTTATGTAAGTGACGATGAAGCATATAATATGGTTAAAGACATTGCATCAAAATCAGGACTTACAGTGGGGTCGTCTTCTGGAGCTAATTTAGCAGCTGCAATAAAATATGCAAAGAAATATAAGGGTGACAAGAAAATTAACATTGTGACTTTAATGCCTGATAGAAGTGATAGATATTTCAGCAAGGATATATATGGATTTAACGATATGTATGAAAATAATGAGGACTAAAAACGCTTAGTCCTCATTATTTTTATTTCTTCAGCAGACATAGAGTCAAGCTGTTTAGCTTTTACAGCTATATCATTTCTATTAATAATCCCTTTATCTACTAGAACCTCAATAATACTTGCAATAGCTAAGGTATTTCTATAATCTATTTCTTTTAAATCGCCTAATTGTGCAATAATATCTATATTGTTCATAGTAACCCCCCTTAACCAATTTATATATTTGTATTGTTGACAAATTTATGAAATATATACAGTAGTTTTGGGTAAAATAATATTTAGGTACTAGGTACTTGGTGCTGGGTATATAAAATGGAAAATTGAAAATAAAAAATGTAAAATTAATTAATTAATTAATGATAGAGAGTCAATAGTCGACAGTCGATAGATTAATAAATTAAGTACTAAAAGTACTTGCAAAAGATTGTTTTGTATGGTAAAATTATGCTCAAAATTAGATAGGAAAAAAGCTTTGAAGGGAAATAGTAGATAATTCGGTCCCTTAAGAGAGCCGATGGTTGGTGGAAATCGGTGGGAACGGTTATCGAATCCGTCCTGGAGCTTTTTACCCAAAAGTAAAACCGATGCACCGGTTATAGTGCATAGAGTGAGCTTAAAGCTAACTAGGGTGGCAACGCGGGAGATAACTCTCGTCCCTAAATAATTTAGGGATGGGAGTTTTTTTTCGACTAAAAATAGCAAAAAAAGGAGGGTTTCTTTATGCTAGATATTAAAAGAATAAGAAATAATCCAGATGAAGTGAGAAAGGCTTTAGAAAAAAGAGGTTTAGGTTCAGAGATTGATGAAGTACTGAAACTAGATGAAAAAAGAAGAAAACTATTAGTTCAAGTTGAGGAAATGAAGGCAAGACAAAATGCTGTATCAAAAGAAATACCAAAGCTTAAGAAGGAAGGAAAAGATGTTTCAGAGGTACTAAATGAGATGAAAGAATTATCTCAAAAAATCAAAGATATTGATGTTTTAGTCAAGGAAATTGACAATCAATTAAGAGAAGCTTTATTAAGAATACCTAATACACCTCATCCTAATATTCCAATAGGTGATAGTGATGAAGATAATGTTGAGATTAGGAGATGGGGAACTCCTACAAAGTTTGAGTTTGAGCCAAAGGCTCATTGGGATATCGGTGCTGATTTAGATATATTAGATTTTGAGAGAGCTTCTAAAATTACAGGTTCGAGATTTGCTTTATTTAAGGGCTATGGAGCAATGCTTGAAAGAGCATTAATTAACTTTATGATAAACTTGCATACTAGAGAACATGGGTTCACAGAAATAATGCCACCATTCATGGTAAATAGAGATAGTATGACAGGAACAGGTCAGCTTCCAAAATTTGAAGAAGATGCTTTTAGATTACCTAGTAAAGATTTCTTTTTAGTTCCTACAGCAGAAGTACCTGTAACTAATATACACAGAGATGAGATATTAAAAGAGGAAATGCTTCCAATATATTATGTTGCTTATACACCTTGTTTTAGACAGGAAGCAGGCTCAGCAGGAAGAGATACTAGAGGTCTTATTAGAAATCATCAATTTGATAAGGTTGAATTAGTTAAAATAGTTAAACCAGAGAATTCCTATAATGAATTAGAAACGTTAACTAATTGTGCTGAGAAAGTTTTACAGCTTCTGAAATTACCATATAGAGTAGTAGAATTATGTTCTGGAGATTTAGGATTTTCATCTGCAAAAACTTATGATATAGAAGTCTGGATGCCAAGCTATAATAGATATGTAGAAATATCATCTTGTAGTAATTTTGAAGATTACCAAGCAAGAAGATTAAACATGAGATATAGACCTAATGATAAAGGCAAAGCGACGTTTGTTCATACTTTAAATGGTTCTGGTTTAGCAGTAGGAAGAACATTTGCAGCAATACTTGAAAATTATCAACAAGAAGATGGAAGTGTAGTTATACCAGAGGTGTTGAGGCCATATATGGGTGGATTAGAAGTAATTAAGAAATAGTATGCAGAAAATAAAGAATAAGATTTAGGTATCAGGGGGCATCTCTGATACCTTATTTCAAATTTGTGTAAAGCTTATAAACCAGTAAATACATTTAATTTTGGAGGAGATTTATGTTAAGGAGCAGAAAATACATTTTTATAGTAATAATTTTAATACTCTCTATTGTATTTACTAGTTGTACATATAAATTCAATAAAACCGACAAAGCAGATATTAGTAAAAGTGAATATGAAACTTTAGTAATAGATGATTACAATAATATTGACATAGATAATATAAGCCAATATCAGATAGATGTAGTATTTAATCCAGAAGAAAAATATTATACAGCTAAACAAAAGGTTATATATATAAATAATGAGGATATTGCATTGAAGGAGATATATTTTCACATTTATCCTAATGCATTTAGAAAAGAGAGTACAGTTCCTTTTTTATTTGATAATTTTAAAAGAGCATATCCTAATGGATTTAAACCTGGGTATATAGATATACAAAAAGTTTCAGTAAATAATAAAGAGTTAGATTTTAGCATAATTGGTGAAGATAAAACTATACTTAAAATACCTTTAAGTAATGAAGTATTGCCTAAAGAAAAAATAAACATCTATATGGAATATAAGGTGGTTATACCTCCGGCTCGTGATAGATTTGGATATGGAGAAAATACATTTAATTTAGGAAATTGGTATCCTATACTAGCTGTTTATGATGATGAAGGATGGAATTTAGATCCATATTACAGTATTGGAGACCCTTTTTATAGTGAAGTAAGCAACTATCAAGTAACGATAAAAGCTCCAAAAGATTTTGTTATAGCTGCTTCTGGTTTGAAAATATCAGAAAAAGTGATAGATAATATGAAGATATGGAAGTTTAAAGCTGAGTTAATGCGAGATTTTGCTTGGGTAGCAAGTAAAGATTTTATTGAAGATGAAATAAAAGTAAATGATACTATAGTAAAACTTTATTTTTTGAATGATAATATTGAAATACAGAGCTTTGTAAAAAATGTAGTTTTTGATTGTATCAACATATTTAATGAAATATTTGGTAAATATCCATATAAGCAGTATTCAGTTGTTGCTACAAGTTTTCCAAGTGGGATGGAATATCCAGGAATAGTTTTTATAGGAGAAGAATATTATTCTGATGAATATAGAGAATTTTTAGAGACAGTAATAGTTCATGAAACAGCACATCAATGGTGGTATGGCATTGTTGGAAATGATGAAGTAGATGAAGCATGGTTAGATGAATCTATAACTTCTTATTCAGAGGTTATTTATATTAGTGAAAAATATGGTGATGAAATTGGAGAAATTTACTACTATGAAAATACATCAAATTACTATATGTCTAGAAAATCAATATTAAAGATGCAGGATGAAGTTATAGTAAAGTCTTTAAGTAAGTTTAAAGGATGGGAGGATTATGGACCATTAGTTTATTCTAAAGGAGCAATGTTTTTAAATGAAATAAAAGAAAAGTATGGTAAGGATGTGCTCTACAATGTACTAAATGAGTTTTTTAACAGGTATAGATTTAAAATTGCTTCTACTAGCGATTTTATCAATGTATGTGAAGATATTACTGGGGATGATTTTACTGATTTGATAAGTTATTGGCTCTATGGTAAAAATGCATCTTAAATGGTTTAAAAATTGTTTTTTAGGTAAAAACTATTAGGTGTATTTAAGGATTTTAAAAACATCGTACATTGAGCCTAATTTGACAAAAAATATATATTGATGTATTATATATAGTTGTGGTAATGGCTAATTTAAAGATTTTGTGCACCCGTAGCTCAGCAGGATAGAGCGGCGGCCTCCTAAGCCGTGTGTCGGAGGTTCGAATCCTCTCGGGTGCGCCATTTTTGTATATAGGGGAAACTTGTCTATGGATGAATATTTCATGAGATTGGCTTTAGAAGAGGCATATAAAGCTTATAAAATTGATGAGGTTCCTGTAGGAGCTGTTATTGTAAAAGATGGAAAAATTATAGGAAGAGGATATAATATTAAGGAAACGGTAAAGGATGCTACTTGTCATGCAGAGATTATAGCTATTAAAGAGGCAAGTAAAACATTAGGTGGTTGGAGGCTTTTAGGAACTACTATGTATGTTACTATAGAGCCTTGTCCGATGTGTGCAGGAGCAATAGTAAACTCTAGGATAGAAAGACTTGTCATAGGGGCCAAAGATTTTAAAATGGGCGGCTGTGGTTCTGTAATAAATATAGTTGATAATCCTAAATTAAATCATAGAGTAGAAATTGTATGGGGTGTGCTGGATAAGCAATGTTCTAATATTATGAAGGAGTTTTTTAGAAAACTTAGAAAAAAATAATATTATGGAGAGATGGCAGAGCTGGTTGAATGCGCCTGACTCGAAATCAGGTGTACACCCCCTAAGGTGTACCGAGGGTTCGAATCCCTCTCTCTCCGCCATATGAAAATAAGAGAGTATCTTTATGCTGTTTTTTAGACAAAGTACTAATTGATTTAAAAGTTAATATTATAAGAATGAGTAAATTCATAAGTGCACAGGGGAGTAACTAGCACTTTTATAGTGTAATTAAGCCAACATCATGATAAGCTCTCTTATCTGGCTTAATTTTAAATAGTGAGACTTGTGTATAGCGTTATTACGTTATACTCAAGTCTTTGTTTTTATAATCCATAAGAAATTATATTCCTTATTTATGGATAATTTAAAATATAATTTCCGTAATGGATTTCATCAAAATCTTTCTTAATTTATTTAAATCAAAGATTTTGTTCCAAAGAATGTTGATAGTTTATAACTACTAACTGATTTATTTTCATAGATATTTAAAAAAATAAGTTTGCCTACATTCTGAGTTAATAACTATTAACTAAATAAAAAAGGATGGTGTTTTTATGGAATCATTGGTATCAAATATTATTACTGATTCATCTTTACCTGTTCTTTTTATGATCATAGCAATAACTTTATATACACTAAGTAAAGGAGCAGATTTGCTAGTAGACGAGGCAGTAGCATTATCAGAGGAATTAGGAATACCTAAAATGATTATTGGTGCTACAATTGTAAGTTTAGGAACTACGCTTCCTGAAGCTTCAGTTTCAGTTATGGCATCAATTTCAGGTAATTCTAGTTTAGCTTTAGGTAATGCAGTTGGCTCTGTAATATGTGATACCGGACTCATATTAGGTATTGCAGCATTAATTTCTCCGCTTAAAATAAAGAAAGATGTTGTTAATAGACATGGTTGGATTCAATTTTTTGCTGGGTTATTGTTGGTATTAGTTTCTATACCATTTACTTCTTTAAGATATATATTTACTAATGGAGGATATATATCTAATTTATCTGGGTTTTTACTTATTCTTTTATTGATAGTATATATATATACTTCTGTAAGATGGACTAAAAATAACAAGGATGAAAATGCAGTTACAGTAGAATTCAGTGGGGAAATAGAAAATAAATTTATGATTTTAATAAAACTGGTTTTAGGTGTAGTTATTATTATTATTTCTTCAAAAATATTAATTCCAACAGTGCAAGAAACAGCTATAAGATTAAGTGTTCCAAATAGCGTAATAGCAGCTACTTTAGTTGCATTTGGCACATCACTTCCAGAACTTGTTACATCTGTTACAGCTTCTATAAAAGGTCATGGAGAATTAGCCATTGGTAATGTTATAGGTGCAGATATTTTAAATGTATTATTTGTGGTAGGGTCAGCTGCAGCATTTTCAAAAGAAGGTATATATGTTACTCCTGATTTCTTTAAACTATATTTTCCAGCAATGATATTTGTTTTAACCATATTTAGATTAGGTACTATATTTAGTAAAGATAAATTGAAAAGATCATTTGGGTTGGTTTTGTTGTTAACTTATATTGTAATAAGCATGCTAAGCTATTTATAGATAAATTTAGTATTATTTAACACTTTACAAGTATTAATAAAAAATGATATAATTATATTTGCATGATTTTAGGATAATATATTTTGGAGAGATGGCTGAGTCTGGCTGAAGGCGCTCGCCTGGAAAGCGGGTAGACGCGAAAAAGCGTCTCGCGGGTTCGAATCCCGCTCTCTCCGCCAAAATTAAAGTTTGCCGTGCTAGATGGGGAGGTAGCGGTGCCCTGTAACCTGCAATCCGCTATAGCAGGGTCGAATTCCCGATTGAGGCTTGCTATTGTGAGGTCTGCCCTGAGTAAGTGGCGTTGACGATTGGGTCCTACGCAACGGAAATTCATGAACCCCGTCAGGTCCGGGAGGAAGCAGCGGTAAGTGAACACTTCCGTGTGCCGTAGGGGTGCCTGGTTTGAGTTAACTGCTCAGGTAACGCTTGGAGTAGTAAGTCGAGGTCGGGTGCACGGCTTTGAATTAAAGAACTATGGTGTAAATCATAGTTCTTATTTTTTTGTAAAATAATGTAGAAAAACAGAGGAAAAAGTAGTATTATGTAGAATATATAAATTTACAACTTTTTGCCATAAAAATTCCAATATATAACTATCTGTTTTAGAGGTGTTTATTATGATATTTAATTCGTTTAAGAAAAAATTGATTAGTGCACTAATTTTATTAGCTATTATTCCAATTGTCATTTTGAGTATTGTAGTCAATTTAACAGTAAAAGAGCAAATAATAAATCAAGCAATAGATATTAGAACTCAGTTTGTTGTTAATAAAGCAGATGAGATTAATAGGTGGTTTAGTGATAAAGAGAAAACATTACAAACTATTGCAAGTGATTATTTAGCTCATAAGAAAGAGATGGATTCAGTAATTGGTTCTGGGAAGGTAAGCAGTTATCTTACCAATTTGGCTAAAAGCATAGATTATTTTTTGGATATCTATATAATCATAAAAGATGAAGAAAAAGATGACTTTGTTTTATTGGCTGATGAAATTGATATTAGAATAAAATCATTATATGATAAAGTTTTAAAAACTGGGGATACTCTGTGGAGTCAACCTTATGAAGATTTAAAAACTGGAAAAATGATTTTGACTGTATTTATGCCTATAAAAGATGAAACAGGAGATATTAAAGAAGTAATAGGAGCAAATATATTTATTAAATCTATAGAAGATATATTTGAGGAATTAAGAAATAAATTAGTAGCTGATGGTTTTATCGTTAGTATAATAAATTCAGAAGGTGAAATAGTAGATTTTTTAGATGAGTCTAATAAATTTGCTAGTATTTTTGATAAAGATTTGAGAAACCTCAATTTAGCAGCGTTGATAGATGGAAATAATGAAAAAATATCAATTAAAGATAAAGAATATTTTGTTATTAAATCAGATATTTCTAAGATAGGATGGAAATTAGTTTGTTTAGTAGATAAAGATGTTTTTTTTGGAAATATAATGGGGCTAAATAAATATATAATAATAACTGTAATATTTACAATAATATTTGTAATATTATTAGCTTCGCTTTTATCTAATCAATTTTCTAAACCATTGCAAGAATTAAAAAAAGGAACTATTGAACTATATAAAGGTAATTATGATTATAGAATTTCTATTTATAAAAATGATGAATTTGGACAATTAGCAAAAGCTTTTAATAGAACAATAGAAGAGCTTGGCAAATCATATAAAAGACTGAGTGAACAGGCAGAAATATTAATAGGGAATAATAAACAACTACAAAGTATGAATATGGAGTTAGAAGCTTCGTATGAACAGCTTCAAGCGATGGCTTTAGAACTTAACGAATCAGAAGAAAAATATAGACTATTAGTTGAAAATATGAATGATTTAGTATGGGCTATTGATTCTAATTACAGAATTACTTTCGTAAATGATCAAATTAAGGACATGTTGAAATATGATAAAGAAGAAGCTATAGGTACAGATATAAGGGACTTTTTATCAAAGATATGGTATTTCAATAGTAAAGAAGGCAAGAGTGATAATTTAAATAGTGATTTTGAGAAGTTGCTGGAAAGTGATTATGATAGTGTTCAAGTTGTATTAATATCTAAAAACGGAAAAGAAGTAATAGGAGAAGTTAGTACTAGAAGAATATTTGATAAAGGAGAACTTATTGGTGTACATGGTGTATTGAGGGATATTACAGAGAGAAAAGAATTATATAGCCAAATTATAAGAAAGAATAAAGAACTTTCTACAATCAATAAAATCAGTAAAAATTTAAATTCTACAATGGATATAAATAAACTTCTAAAAATGGTTGTTGATGATATAGTAGACCTCATGAAAATTCCTTTGTGTACAATAAGATTATTAACAGAAGATGATAAATTAAAGTTAATGGCTTATTCAGGGGAACTGATGGATATTGTTTGGTTTGATGAGATACCAGTTGATGAAGATATTTTAGGAGAAGCTATAAAAAAAGGTGACATTATTAAACTTAGTAATTTTACTGAAGAGAATATAAGTAAGTACAATAAAAAAATTATTGAGAGCGGTAAGGTTAATTGTATAAATGTTATTCCTCTTATTGCAAGAGAAAAAATTTTAGGAGTACTTACAGTAACTACAAAAAAAGAAATAGATGAAAGTCAAACTACTATTTTGACTTCTGTAGCTAATCAAGTAGCTATGATAATTGAAAATATAAACTTATATAATGGACTAAAAGAAAGTTATTTAAGAACAATAAAGACTTTAGCAGCAGCAGTAGAAGCAAAAGATAAATATACAGAGGGTCATTCATATAGAGTTTCTAAATATTCATATTTAATTGCAAAATATATGGGATTACCTAGTAAAATATGTGAGGAAGTAGAAATAGGTGGTATTCTTCATGATATAGGAAAAATAGGAATTAAAGATTCTATACTTTCTAAACCAGGGAAGCTGACAGAAGAAGAATTTAATGAAATAAAAAGACATCCTACAATAGGTGATAGAATACTTCAGAACGTAGGTTTTTCAGATGTTGTTATGAATGCAATTAAATATCATCATAAAAGATATGATTTAAAGGGATATCCAGAAGAAAGCAAATTAGAAGAATTACCTTTAGAAGCTTGTATAGTAGGCGTTGCTGATGCTTTAGATGCAATGGCTTCAAGCAGGTCATATAGAAAGGCTATGAGTATAGAAAAAGCTATTGAAGAGCTTATTAAGAATAAAGGAACTCAATTTCATCCTGATGTTGTAGATGCATTGGTAGATATATATAAAAATAATCCTGAAATTGTTATAGAAATTTCGAAATCTTATTGCGACTAACATTTAATACTTAGCGGCTTTGGCCGCTTTTTTTATGGTAGAAGTATTTAGTATCTGATATAATTAATTATGGAAAAACATTTATTTGAAGGTGATGAAATGGCATATCAAGCTTTATATAGAAAATATAGACCTAAGGATTTTGATGGTGTCTTAGGTCAAGAGCATGTTACTACAATATTGAAAAATCAAATAATAAATAATAATATTGCTCATGCATATCTGTTTTCAGGAACAAGAGGAACAGGTAAAACATCTACTGCTAAAATATTTGCAAGGGCTGTTAATTGCTTAAATAATAAAGATGGAAATCCATGCAATGAATGTGAAGTATGTAAAGGAATATTAAATGACACTATTATGGATGTTGTAGAGATGGATGCAGCTTCGAACAATAGTGTAGATGATATAAGAGAATTAAGAGAAAAAGTTAAATATCCTCCTTCAAAAGGAAAATATAAGGTTTATATAATAGATGAGGTTCATATGCTGTCAAAGGGAGCTTTTAATGCGCTTTTAAAAACACTAGAAGAGCCACCAAAACATCTGTTATTTATTTTAGCTACCACAGAACCTCAAAAACTACCAGCTACAATATTATCAAGATGTCAAAGATTTGATTTTAAGAGGATAAGTGTAGATGATATTGTTAAAAATATGAGGTCTATATGTGATGAACTAAATATAGATGTAGAAGATAGAGGTCTTAGACTTATAGCTAGAAATTCTGATGGTGCAATGAGAGATGCACTTAGCATATTAGACCAATGTGTATCTTTTTCAGATGGAAAAATAACATATGAATATATTTTATCTATATTAGGTACAGTAAATTTAGATATTATCTTTGAACTAACTGATGCTATTATTAATGGTAATTTGGATAAGACTTTAGAGTTAATTGAGAATATAGTTAGAGCTGGAAAAGATATCAATCAGTTTATTAAAGATTTGATTTTGCACTTTAGAAATTTAATGATAGCAAAAACTTCTAACAATATTGAGGATATTATAGATGCTTCTGATGAAATTATAGATAAGCTAAGCAAGCAGGCAAAAAGCATTGAGTTAAATGATATAATGAGAGCTATCAAAATATTATCTGATGTAGAAGTTAAAGCAAAATGGTCATCTCAACCTAGAATAATTTTAGAGGTAGGTTTAATAAAATTTATTAAATCACCATCTGATGTTGATATAGATAATTTATTAGAAAAGGTTAAAAAACTTGAAAAGATTATAGAAGAAGGCAAATTCAATATAAGCAAATCACATTCTTCATATAATACTGAAATTAAAACTTCAATATCAGAAGATATTAAAAAAGATATTTTAGAGCAAAAAGTACAAACAAAAGACGAGATATTAAAGCAAGAAGAAAATTTTGATAATGAGAATATAAGTTTTGATAAAATAAATTCAGATTGGTCAAATTTTCTAAAGAACTTAAAAAAAGAAAAAATTAGTATACATGCTTTGTTGATGGAAGGCAAACCAATTAGCTTTGAGAATAATATATTAACAGTAGCTTTTCAAGATGGTTTTGCTTTTCATAAGGATGCTATAGAAAAGAAAGATAATAAAGAGTTTGTAGAAAAATCAATAAGTAAATACTTCAATTGTGATATAAAGATAAAATTTATTATGGTGAATGAAATAAAAAAAATAGAGGATGAACAAGAAGATAAAAAAAAAGATATAATTGAAAAAATTAAAAATATTTTTGGTGAAGATTTAGTTGAAATTGTTTGATATAATTAGGCTGACAAAATAAATTAAGGAGGATGATATAATGGCAAAAGGAAGATTCCCAGGTATGGGAAATTTCAATAACATGATGAAGCAAGTACAAAAAATGCAAAAAGAAATAGCAAAGTTACAAAAAGAGCTAGAAGAAAGAGAAGTAGAAGCTAGTTCAGGTGGTGGAGCTGTTACAGTTAAAGCAAATGGTAAGAAAGAAATACTAGATATAATTATAGATAAAGATGTAGTAGATCCTGATGATATAGAAATGTTACAGGATTTAATTTTAGCTGCAGTAAATGAGGCTTTAAGAAAGGCAGATGATATGGTAACTGGTGAGATGCAAAAAATTACTGGAGGAATGCCAGGTTTATTCTAAGAAGGTGATGTAGATGGAATATTTTCCTAAACCGATTGCAAAACTGATAGAAGAATTTTCGAAACTACCTGGTGTAGGTAAAAAGACAGCTCAACGATTAGCATTTTATGTACTTAATATGAAAAAAGAAGAAGCTATGAATCTTGCAAATGCAATAGTTAATGCAAAAAGAGATATTAAATATTGTAGTATATGTGGAAATTTAACAGATAGAGATCCTTGTCTAATTTGCAGTAATAAAAGAAGAGATGAAACCTTAATATGTGTAGTTGAAGATCCTAAAGATATAGTTGCAATGGAGAGAACTAAAGAATTTAAAGGACTTTATCATGTGCTTCATGGTAGTATTTCACCTATGGAAGGTATTGGGCCAGAGGATATTAGAATTAGAGAATTACTTGTTAGAATAAAAAATAGTCCAGTGAAAGAAGTGATTTTAGCTACAAATCCTACCATTGAAGGTGAAGCTACGGCAATGTATATATCAAAGCTTATAAAACCAATGGGGATAAAAACTACTCGAATAGCCCACGGAATACCAGTGGGAGGAGATTTAGAATATGCGGATGAAGTTACACTATCTAAAGCTTTAGAAGGAAGAAGAGAAATATAATTATGTATAACCCTCCAAAAAAATGTAAATAATTAAGATAAAAATATTTTGGGGGGTTATTAATATGTCAAATATGTTTTCGCAAAATAAAGTGAAAACACTTTTAAATGTAAATAATCTATTAATTAATATGAAGGACAAGTTGATTCATCATAAAAATAATGAAGAGGAATTTTTTAAAGCTTTAAAAATGGCACATTTTGAATGGAAAGAAGCAGAAAATTATTTTCAGAATGTAACAGATCCTGATTTAATAGATTTTGCTATTTATAATATGGAGGCTGCAAAAACAAAATATATCTACCTTTTAAAGGAAGCTAGAAAAAAAGGAATAAAAGCATCCGTATAAAGGCTTGTAATATTATTTTATTTTTACTTATATACTTAAATAAGAAAATATTTTAGGAGTGTGGAATAAATGGGCTTGGGTTTAGAGGTGGGGGTAGCTTTATCATATGTACTAGCATTAGTTGTAATATTGATTATTGTAATGCTTCTCTTAAAACCGTTAAAGCTAATTTTAAAATTGATAATTAATGGAATAATAGGGTTAGTATTACTTTTGGCAGTAAATTTTATTGGTAAGTTTATTGGAATAAAGATAGGGATTAATATTATAACGATAATTGTTGCAGGATTTTTAGGGATACCAGGAGTGATTTTGTTAATAATAATAAATTATATTTTATAATCCATAGAAAATTATATTCTAAATTATGAATAATTTAGCATATAATTTTCGCACATGAATTTCAACAAAACAAACCTTAATTCATTTAAATTAAAGGTTTTGTTATAAGCAAAAATGGTTAAAATAAATGAGGGAATGTTTTCCCTCTTTTTTCTTTAACTAAAAAATATAAGGTGATACTGACTAATAACTATCCACTAAAAACTATTGACTTCTTTTAGAAAAAAATAAAAATTCGACAAATTTATTTTATATCATATCGTATCTATTGAACAATTTATATTTATCTGTTATACTAAAAAATGCAAACTGTTATATATTTAAAACTAAGATTTCCAGTATTTTTAATGGCCTGTTATATGAGGAATACGATATTGTACTACAACAGATAGAATAAAAAATTACTGTTCTATAACAATTGATTTTATTTCCATAAGTTAATAATTCCTTTATATTTATTGAAGGAATTAAAGCTAATATATAGAAATATTCTGTGTATTTATGAGGACACAAAATAATTTTAATGGTTAATATGAAAGGAGGAAAATTGATGGCAAACAAAATGATTGAAATTCGTTGGCATGGCCGTGGTGGTCAAGGTGCGAAAACTGCTTCATTATTGTTAGCTGAAGCTGCATTTGCTACAGGTAAATTTATTCAAGGATTCCCTGAGTATGGTCCAGAAAGAATGGGGGCACCAATTACAGCTTATAACAGAATTAGTGATAGCAAAATAAGAATACATAGCAATATTTATGAACCAGACTATGTAGTAGTTGTTGATGAGACTTTACTAAAAGACGTAGATGTAACAGCTGGATTGAAAAAAGAGGGTGCTATTGTAATTAACTCAGAAAAGAGCCCTGAACAGTTGAGACCATTATTAAAAGGATATGAAGGAAGAGTTTACACTATTGATGCAAGAAAAATTTCAATTGAAACATTAGGAAAATATTTCCCAAACACTCCAATGTTAGGAGCTATAGTTAAAGTTGCTAACATAATGGAAGAAGAAGATTTCTTAAAAGCTATGGAAGAGTCTTTTGCTCATAAGTTTGCTACAAAGCCAGAGGTTATCGAAGGAAATATGGAAGCTATTAAGAGAGCCTTGAAGGAGGTTAAGGGCGATGAAAGATAATAAAAAAGTTACAATAACTACTGAGACGACTTGGAAAGAAATAACTCCAGGTGGAATTATCTACGAAGCTGGTAATGCACATAATTATAAAACTGGCGAGTGGAGATCAATGAAACCTATCTGGAATAGTGAGAAATGTAAGCAGTGTTTATTATGCTTCCCTGTATGCCCTGACTCATCAATATTAGTTGAAGACGGAAAAATAGTAGGAATCGACTATGACCATTGTAAAGGCTGTGGGGTATGTGTAGAGGTATGTCCATTTAAAGTATTCGATTTTGTTAAAGAAGATTAGTTGTAAGGAGGGAAACAAATGGCTATAAGAGAAAGATTAAGTGGTAACGAAGCAGTTGCAACTGCTATGAAACAAATAAATCCTGATGTTGTTGCAGCTTTCCCTATTACTCCATCAACTGAAGTACCACAATACTTCTCACAATTTGTTGCTAATGGTTCAGTTGATACAGAGTTCGTTGCTGTTGAAAGTGAGCACAGTGCTATGAGTGCTTGTGTTGGTGCATCAGCAGCAGGTGCAAGGGTTATGACTGCTACATCAGCTAACGGTCTTGCTTTAATGTGGGAGATATTATATATAGCTGCTTCATCAAGATTACCAATAGTTATGCCTGTTATAAACAGAGCATTATCAGGTCCAATCAATATCCACAATGACCATAGTGATTCTATGGGAGCTAGAGATTCAGGTTGGATACAATTATATTCAGAAGATAATCAAGAAGCGTATGATAACATAATTCAAGCTATTAGAATAGCAGAGCATAAAGATGTTAGACTGCCTGTAATGGTATGTATGGATGGTTTTATAGTGAGCCACTCAGTTGAAAATATAGAATTATTAGAGACTGAAAAGGTTAAAGAGTTTGTTGGTGAATATGATCCAGGTTTAGATACATTATTAAATCCAGAGCAGCCAGTTGCTATGGGACCATTGGATTTACCACCACACTATTTTGAACATAAACGTCAACAAGCTGAAGCTATGAAAAATGCTAAGAAAGTTATTTTAGAAATAGCTAAAGAATTTGAAGCTTTAACAGGAAGAAAATACGGTTTATTTGAAGAATATAAAATGGAAGATGCAGAAGTTGCTATTGTTGTACTTAACTCAACTGCTGGAACAGCTAAAGAAGTAGTAGATGAGTTAAGAGAAAAAGGAGTAAAAGCTGGATTAATTAAGATAAGAGTATTTAGACCATTCCCTGTTGAAGAATTAAGAGATGCATTAAAGCATGTTAAAGCTGTAGCTGTAATGGATAAAGCAGATAGTTTCTCAGCTGCTGGTGGTCCAGTATTTGTTGAAACTAGAGCAGCTTTATACGATGCAGAAACTAAGCCAGTTGTAATAAGCTATATTTATGGTTTAGGTGGTAGAGACGTAAGAACTAACGATATTATGAAGGTATACAATGACTTACTTGAAATAGTTGAAACAGGAGAAGTTAAGTCAGTTTACAACTACTTAGGTGTAAGAGAATAGGAGGTGTACCGAATGGCTTTAAATTTAAGAGAAGCTGTAAAAAGACCTGAAAGATTTACAGGTGGACATAGATTATGTGCCGGATGTGGTGCTTCTGTAACTGTTCGTGCTGTTTTAAGAGCATTAAAACCAGAAGATAAGGCAGTTATAGGTGCTGCTACTGGTTGTTTAGAGGTTTCAAGTTTCTTATATCCATATACAGCTTGGAAAGATTCATTTATCCACAATGCATTCGAAAATGCAGGAGCTACTATAAGTGGTGTTGAAGCTGCTTACAGAGTTTTAAAGAAAAAAGGAAAAATTGATGATACTTATAAGTTTATAGCTTTTGGTGGAGACGGTGGTACTTACGATATAGGTCTTCAATCATTGTCAGGTGCAATGGAAAGAGGACATGATATGGTATATGTTTGCTATGACAATGGTGCTTATATGAACACAGGTATCCAAAGATCATCAGCTACTCCAAAATATGCAAATACAACAACTTCTCCAGCAGGAAAAGTTGTTCCAGGTAAGCAACAATTTAGAAAAGATTTAACTGAAGTTATGGCAGCACATCATATACCATATGTTGCGCAAACTGCACCATTTGGTAATTTCAGCGATATACATCAAAAGGCTGAAAAAGCTATATATACTGAAGGACCAGCTTTCTTAAATGTATTTACTCCATGTCCTCGTGGATGGAGATATGATACTCCAAAATTAATGGAAATAGTTAAGTTAGCTATAGATACTTGTTACTGGCCATTATATGAAGTTGAAAACGGCAAGTGGAGATTAACATACAAGCCTAAGAAGAAACTTCCAATAGAAGACTTCTTAAGACCACAAGGAAGATTTAAACACTTATTTAAACCAGAAAATCAACATTTAATTGAAGAACTTCAAAAAGAAGTTGACAGAAGATGGGAAATGCTTCTTGAAAAATGTGGAGAATAAAAAAAGCCCTAACCTATTTTAAGGTTAGGGTTTTTCTATCTGCAAAAAACTCTTTGAAATATTTGAATTATTCTGAATTTTTTGATTTAATATTATTAAAGAAATAATATAAAAGGGGGATATACTATGGCTGCACCAAAATTGAATGTAGAATTGAGGAATGGAGGTGGCAGGAGGTATTCTATTAAATTGAGAAAGGATGGTTTTATACCGGGAGTAATTTATGGTCACAATAAAGAAACCAGAAGCATTAAACTAAATGAAATTGAAACATTAAAAGTTTTAAAAAGATTTGGTTCAGGTTCTACAGTGAACTTAAATTTAAATGGAGAAGTAATTCCAGCTATAATTAAAGAGATACAAAAAGATATTATTAAAGATAATTTATTACATATAGATTTTCAACAGCTTTCTGAAGATGAAGAAATTAAAGTTTTTGTTCCTATAGTTTTATTAGGTAAAGGAAAAGTAGAAAGTTCTACAACAATTATTCAGCAACAGATAATGGAATTAGAAATCAGATGTTTACCAAAATATATACCAAATTCTGTAGAAGTTGATGTATCAAATTTAAAATTTGGTGATTCTATTACAGTAGGAGACTTGAATTTAGGAGAAAATATAGAAATATTACATGATGAAAATGAAGTTATAGCATCATTGACTGCAAACAGCAAGTATGAAGAGCTTGAAGATGATAAAGATGTGCCTATTTATGAAAGTGATAAAAGTATATTAGATAGATAAACTTAAAGCGGCCTTTGGCCGCTTTAGTTTTTTTCACAAATTAGATTATTTATGAAAATAACGCTCATGCGGACGAATTTAGAAAAAACTAAAGGCTCAAATTTTTAGAAAATCTTAACGCACCTAATCAAGACATCCTGTCTTGTAGGATGCTGGTTTGACATCCTGTCAAACCTACGGATTTTCTCAAAAATTTTCACCTAGTTTTTTAACTAAATTCTTTCAAACATTCGCTTTCATTTTCATAAAATATTTAAATAGATAAGTTTGTTAACAGTCTGAAGCGGTTTTTATCCGCTTTTTTCTTTTTTGATAGATAGAATTATTATTTGATGCGAATAGCGAATAACGAAAATCGAAAAACGAAAGGCGACGAAGTCGTTTTATTTATGTTTAAAAAATATAGTATTGGAAATAATGAGTAGAGAGAAAAGTGAAGGAGGGGAAATTATGGCTAATGTACATATAAACTGTAATCTAAGAAATGAAATAGGCAGTAAAGCGTGTCATAGAATTAGAAGTAGAGGTCAAGTACCAGGTGTTATATATGGACATCATTTTTCAGGCTATAGTGTCCAATTTGACGCTCTAGAGCTTAACAAAGTAATCAAGGAATATGGAGAAAATGCATTAATTAATGTTGAAGTAGAAGGAAATACTTTTCCAGTAATGATAAAAGAAATACAAAGAGATCCAATTAAAGGCAATATAATTCATATTGATTTGCAAAAGATTTATGAAACCGAAAAAATTCATGTTACAGTACCTATTGTGTTAAAGGGTAAAGAATATGTAAAAAATATAGGAGTTATACAGCAGCAATTAAAAAATATAGAAATAGAGTGTCTGCCTACACAAGTACCAAAGAATATTACAGTTGATATATCTAATCTTTTGACTGGTCGTTCATTAAGAGTATCCGATGTAGAATTTGGAGAAGAAATAAGTGTTTTAAATGATAAAAATGAAGTAATAGTATCACTTGCATCTATGAAGAATGAAGATGGTGAAGAAGTGGAAAATGAAGATGAAGTAGATTTAATATAAATTAACAAGAACAAAACCTGTATCTAAGCTATATGGTTTAGATACAGGTTTTTTATGTAAAATCATAGTTCAAAGTTACTATAGAAAAAAGTAGAAAATAATGATATAATGTAAAAAAAATAATAAGTGTGAAGAAATTGGTAAATAAATGCCAAAGTGTGGTGAAAAACAATGAAAGTGATTTTATTAATTCTTCTACTAATTCCTTTTGTAATGTTACAAACATATATAATAAAAGATGTTTCAGAAGTAGCTAGAAGAGGTATAAAGCATAGTTCTTATAGTAGAAATAATAGCATGAGTACATATAATTATTACAGACATTCTAGATTTAATAAAAATAATATTAGAGCTGTTAAATAAAAATCGTCATCTTTAGATGGCGATTTTTTCTTTGAAGTAAAATTTGAAATTAGATTATTTTTTAATTAAAATAGATATAAGAATATTTTTGGAGATGACTCAAAATGAGAAAGATAAATGTAAGTGAGATAATAGATAAAGTTAAAGAAATGTGTATAAAGGCTAATTATGAATTAGGAGAAGATGTATTGAAAAAGTTACAAGATGCTAAAGATAAAGAACAATCACATATTGGAAAAGATATTTTGGATAAGTTAATTTTAAATGCAAACATATCAAAAGAAAAGCAAATGCCGATGTGTCAAGATACTGGAATGGCTGTTTTTTTTGTTGAAGTAGGGCAGGATATATATATAGAAGGTGGAAATTTAACAGAAGCAATAAATGAGGGAGTTAGACAAGGCTATAAAGAGGGTTTTTTAAGAAAATCAGTAGTTAATGACCCAATAATAAGAAAAAATACTATGGACAATACACCTGCAATAATACATTATGATTTAGTCGATGGAGACAGATTAAAAATAAGTTTTACACCAAAGGGGTTTGGAAGCGAAAACATGTCTGGCTTAAAAATGTTAAAGCCATCAGACGGAATTGAAGGCATTAAGAAATTTGTTTTAGATGTAGTAAAAAATGCAGGTGCTAATCCTTGTCCTCCTATTGTTGTTGGGGTAGGTATTGGAGGAACTATGGAAAAAGCATGTATATTAGCTAAGAAAGCTTTATTTAGAAAAATAGGAGAATATAGTTCTATAAAGCATATAAAAAAGCTAGAAAAAGAACTATTAGATGAGATTAATAAAACTGGAATAGGACCTCAGGGTTTAGGAGGAGATGTTACAGCTTTATCTGTAAATATAGAAGTTTTTCCTACTCATATTGCTGGTCTGCCTGTTGCAGTTAATATAAACTGTCATGCAGCAAGACATATAGAAATAGAGCTATGAAATACAAATTAGGGTACAGAAAACAGAGAATAGGATAAGGTTATGAAGCGAAGAAGGTGAATTTAATTGAAAGAAATAAAAATAACTACTCCATTAAATGATAATATTATAAAAAAATTAAATGCTGGAGATAGAGTATATATCACAGGTACTATTTATACTGCTAGAGATGCAGCACATAAAAGGATGGTAGACAGTTTAAAAAATGGCGAAGGATTACCTTTTGATATAAATAATTCTATAATTTATTATGTTGGACCATGTCCACCAAAACCAGGGCAGGTGATAGGTTCAGCAGGACCTACTACAAGTTATAGAATGGATGATTATACTCCTATATTATTAAAAGTCGGATTAAAAGGAATGATAGGAAAAGGGAATAGGAGTAAAAAAGTTATTAATTCAATAGTAGAAAATAATTGCGTGTATTTTGTTGCGATAGGAGGAGCAGGAGCTTTGATTTCAAGTTGTATTAAATCCTCAGAAATTATAGCTTATGAAGATTTAGGGGCGGAAGCTATAAGAAAACTTTATGTTGAGGATTTGCCAGTTATAGTTGCTATAGATAGTAAAGGAAATAACTTGTATGATGTAAGCTTAAAAAATCAAGAATAGAAGGAGAAAAGTTATGAATATAGGTGAAAAATCTCTTAAATTACATGAAAAAACTAAAGGTAAAATTTCTATCAAATCAAAAGTTGATGTTGTTGACAAGGAGAGTTTATCACTAGCATATACACCTGGAGTCGCAGAACCTTGTAAACGTATAAAAGAAGATAAAAATAATATATATAAATATACATCTAAAGGTAATATGGTTGCTGTTGTAACAGATGGTAGTGCAGTTCTAGGTTTAGGAGATATAGGGGCAGATGCTGCATTACCTGTTATGGAAGGAAAAGCAATACTTTTTAAAGAATTTGCAGATATAGATAGCTTTCCAATTTGTATTAATTCTAAGGATGTAGATACAATAGTTAATACTGTAAAGCTTATAAGTTCATCTTTTGGAGGTATAAATCTTGAGGATATTTCAGCTCCAAGATGTTTTGAGATAGAGGAAAGGTTAAAAAACGAATTAGATATTCCTGTATTTCATGATGATCAGCATGGTACTGCTGTTGTAGTATTGGCAGGCCTTTTAAATAGTGCAAGGCTTCTAAAAAGGGAACTAAAAAGTTTCAAAATAGTTATTAATGGGGCAGGAGCTGCGGGAATAGCAATTTGTAAATTACTTTTAAAAGTAGGAATAAAAGACATAATTGTATGTGATAGTAAAGGAGCTATTTATAAGGGCAGAGATGGCTTAAATTGGGTTAAAGAGGAAATTTCACATATTACAAATCCAAGAGTAGAAAAAGGACAACTTAAAGATGTGATTAAAGGAAAAGATGTATTTATAGGAGTGTCAGCACCAGGAGTTTTAACAGGAGATATGATTCAAAATATGAATGAAGATCCAATTATTTTTGCTCTTTCAAATCCTATACCAGAAATTATGCCTGATATTGCGAAAGAACATGGGGCAAAAATAGTTGCTACAGGTAGATCTGATTTTAGCAATCAGATAAATAATGTATTAGCTTTTCCTGGTATTTTTAGAGGTGCTTTAGATGCTAAAGCAAAATCTATAAATGATGATATGAAAATAGCAGCAGCTCATGCAATTGCATCTATTATAGAAGATGATGAATTAAAGAGCGATTATATAATACCTAATCCATTCGATAAGAGAGTTGTAAAAAAAGTATCAGAAGCTGTAAAGAAAATAATAAATAATTAGAAAGTTTGATATGAAAGGAAGATAATTATGAGAAATGTCATAAAAGAGGTGATAACAAAAAAACCGAAGCCTTTTTGGGAAGTTGTTTTAATGATATTAATTTCAGTAATAGGTGTGAATTTTCTCATAACATTATGTAATAAATTAGGTGAAAAATATGCTGGTATTGCCAGTATTATCATATTAATACTTTCTATAGGCGTTTGTATATTTATAATAAAAAGATTATTAGAATGCTACACTTATATTTTAGTAGATGATGAGCTTTTGTTTGAAAGAAGTGTTGGTAAGAAAAACAGTTTAATCCTAAAGATTCCTATAGACGATATAGAAATTATAAAACCTTATAAAGAATTAAAAAATGATGAAAATATTGCTTATACTTATAAATTTATCTGTGATAAGGAATATGATAAATTTTATTTTGGAGAATTTGAAAAGGAAGGTAAAAGATATAGATTTATCTTTAAACCAGGCGAAAGGTTATTAAAGGCTTTAGGCAACAAAGTTTTTAGCAATGTAGAAAGCTGAGGCTATTAAAATTCCTCAGCTTTTTGTATAATATTTTTTCTTTTATTAAATTTAAATTTTGTGTTTTTTCTTTTATACATAAAATAATCTGCTTTTTCAAAAGCTAGCTGCAGATTATTGATATTATTTGTATTAGCAAATCCAAAGGTTACACTGATAGGAAAAGGTACTTTTTTGCTTTTTAATGAGATATTATGTTTAATTCTATTTATTATTTTTTTAATTATATCATTTCCTACATTAGGCACTATAATTATAAATTCGTCCCCACCATATCTTATTGGTATATCTTTTTTTCTTATGGATTCTTTAATGGATTGCGAAACTATTTTTATAGCTTTATCTCCTGAACTGTGTCCCCAATTATCATTTATACTTTTTAGGTTATCCATATCTATTATTATAACCCCATATGTTTCGTATACAGGGAATTTTAAAACACCTTCCTTAAAATGTTCCCAGAAATTTCTATTATGTAAATTAGTAAAAGAATCTATATATGCAAGTTCTTTATAATAATTTAAATTAAATAAGTCTGTAGTTATTGAAATCAAATAAAATACATTGCTCTTATGTAAAATTTTTTTACTTGTTATTATATATTCTTTATACTTCATTTCATTTGAGTCTTTATTTTTATTTAAAGTCAAAATATCGGATTTTTTTACCAAAGATTTATAGAATTCCGACTTTTCTGAACTACAGAATAATATTTCCCCATTTTCACATAATAGTAAAATAATTTCTTCTTTCATTTTTGTATCCCCCAATAGACCTATTTTTACCCCTTGTTCTTTATTAGAACAACTTTTTTAAAAAAATAAAATATTCTTAAAGTAAATAATGCAAAGGTGGTGAATATTGTATATGAAGCTAATAAATAATAAGCAAGAAAAAAATTTAATTGGTAAAAGATTAAAAATAGCGCGTTTAAAAAATAATTTAACTCAACAACAGGTTTCTATAAAATTGCAAACTATGGACGTTTATATCGATAGAGCTAGTATATCAAAAATAGAGCAATGTAAAAGAATAGTTACTGATTACGAATTAGTAGCTTTTTCTAAACTTTTAGGTGTTAGTGTAAACTGGCTATTAGGTATTGAAAAAGAATAAAATTTACCTATTCCTAGAGGCATTTATAAAATGTCTTACATAAACCCCTCTAGGGTAGAACCACCTAAATAATACTATAATTATTTAATAGAAAGTTGTCAAGTTTTTGAAATTAAGGTAGTTTAATCATAAAACATTGTAAATTTTAAAACGCTACTATCATGTAAAAAGCTAAAGATATTAAATCAAAATTTTTTATTAACATCCCCATCTTCCTTGATTTGTTTAAATCGAAGATTTTGTTTCAATGTTATTATAACATTTATTACAATTTTTTGAATATATATTTTGTTAAAAAAATTGCAAACAAAATAATACAAGGTAATAGCGAACTTTGGGCATGCTTTACGAATAAAATATTAAAAAAGGGAAAAAATCTAGTTAATAATTATTTAAGGGGATGGTAAAATGGACCTAAAAATATGTAAAATGTGTAATAAGCTAGATTATAATGGGATAGATTTATTAGGAGTACATATATGTAAGGAATGTGAAGATGATATTATTAACATAGATGTTAAAGATATAAAATATGAATATTACAAAACGATGATTAAACATATTTGGATAGAATATTTAGCAGGTGTAAGTTAGCTTTATTGACATGGTTTTATTCCATGTCTTTTTGTTTTGTATATGTTAGATTATAATATTTATAAAAGAAAAATACATTTAGCAAGATTAAGGATAATGTTAAAAGGTTTATAGGAATTTAAGATTTCTGTTTTTAGCCTTCTAATTTAACGAATAGCAAATGGCGAGTGACTAATGACGATTTTTTTAGGAGGAACTTTATGAGAGTGCCTATTATAGAAGGATTAGATCATTACATTAATAAAAATAAAACGAGATTTCATATGCCAGGGCATAAAGGTAAAGAAGCTTTGATAGATTGGACAAATTTAATTCCTCAAATAGACGTTACTGAGATTGAAGGAACAGATAATTTACACTCTCCTAGTTCAATAATACTAGAGAGCCTTAAGTTAGCTTCTAAAACATTTAAGACAAAAAGAACTTATTATTCAGTTAATGGTACTACTGGAGGTATTTATGCAGCAATAATGTCATCTACCAAGCCAGGCGATAAAATTTTAATTCAGAGGAACTGTCACAAATCTGTATATAATGCTATAATATTAGGAAAATTAAATCCGATATATATATATCCTAACTATAATAATGAGTACAATATAGTTACTGATATAAACCCTGATGATATAGAAAAAGCACTTTTAGAACATAGTGATATTAAAGCTATTGTTATAACAAATCCTTCATATTATGGTGTATGTAGTGACGTAGAGAGCATAGCTAAAATAGTACATAAATATAATAAGATTTTGATAGTAGATGAAGCACATGGCAGTCATCTTATATTTAGCGATAAACTTCCCAAATCTGCAATTGAATCTGGTGCAGATATAGTTTTGCAGAGTACACATAAGACTCTGCCTGCATTTACACAATCATCTATGATTCATGTATGCAGCAGTAGAGTTGATTTAGAAAGATTGGAAACAATGCTCACAATTCATATGACTACAAGCCCTTCTTATATTTTGATGTCTTCACTTGATTTTGCTAGAGCTTATATGGAGCAAAAAGGTAAGCAAAAACTGAATACTTTAATAGAAAATATAGAGAAAGTTACATTATTTATGAATAACATTGAGGGAGTTAAAATTTTTAACGGTAGAGATAAAAAAGTATGTTTTGATTTTGATATAACTAAAATATTGATTAACCTTACGGGTATAAATATAAATGGAAGCACTTTAGAGAGAATTCTAAGCAGAGATTATGATATACAGGTAGAGATGTCAGATATTTATTATGTATTAGCATTGACTACAGTTTTTGATGAATATGAAGATTTAGAAAAATTAGCATTAGCAATTGAGGATATAGCAAGAAAAGAAGTTTATAGAATAGATAAAGTGGACAAATTAGACTTTAAGTATATTAAACCAAAGACGAAAATTTCTATTTATGATGCTTTTTATAATGAAGTAGAGTATGTTGAAATCACTAAAAGTATTGATAAGATATCAGCTAACTTTATTATACCTTATCCACCAGGGATACCGATATTATGTCCGGGAGAAGAAATTACAGATGAGATAGTGAAATATATTAATTATTTAAAGAAGATAAAAATACCTATATTAGGTCTTGGAAGAAACATGAATGAAATTAAGATTATAAAGTAAAGGATGGTATAAATGAAGGGAATATTTATTACAGTAGAAGGTCCAGATGGGTCAGGTAAGAGTACACAAATAAGGCTACTAGAGGAATATTTAAAAGATAAAGGTTACAATGTAGTAGTAACTAGGGAGCCTGGAGGGACCAGAATTAGTGAGGATATAAGAAATATTATTTTAGATACATCTAATACAGATATGTCACCATATACAGAAGCTTTACTATATGCGGCATCTAGAGCACAACATGTATATGAAACTATTCTACCAGCTTTAAAAGAGGGGAAAATAGTTATATGTGATAGATTTGTAGATTCTAGTTTGGTGTATCAAGGTTTTGCTAGAGGATTAGGGATTAAAAAAATTAAAGAAATAAATGATTTTGCAACAGAAGGACTTAAGCCTGATGTTACTTTATTTTTTGATATAGATATAGATACTGCTTTAAAGAGAATAGGTAATAGAACTACAAAAGATAGACTTGATAAGGAAAAAATAGAATTTCATAGAAAAGTATATGAAGGATATATGAAAATCAAAGAAATGTATTCGTATCGTATAGAAGTAATTAATGCAGCTTATGATATTGAAAACACATTTAAACAGGTAAAAAGTGTAATCGATAGATTGTTAGAATTAAATGAAAAGGAGGTGCTAAAATGAAACTTATTATAGCAATAGTTCAGGATGAAGATGCTCCTAATTTAATAGATGTTCTTATGAAAAATAACTATGGTGTTACTAAACTAGCATCTACGGGTGGCTTTTTAAAATCTGGTAATACTACATTGTTGATAGGAGTTGAAAAAGAAAAGGTTGATGAAGTTATTAAAATCATAGAGGAGCTTTGTCAGTCAAGGAAGCAAGTTACAACATCTCCTTCACTTACAACTCTGTCTCCAGGAGTTTACGTACCATATCCTGTTGAGGTTCAAGTGGGCGGTGCAACAATATTTGTAGTTGATGTAGACTGTTTTGAAAAGGTATAGGAGGATTATTTATGAAAATAAGTGATATATCCAGTAAAAACAGCAAAACGTTTAACAAAATTAATGAAGTTAACAATAAAACTGATGTTAATAAAATAAAATTTAGCCAATCTCTAAGGATGATGGAGGGGCTAAATAAAAGAGAAAGATTAGATTTGCTTTTAAAGCAGATAGACAAGCAGGCAGAGAAATTATCTAAAAAGATAGATATAGGCGAGCTGATAGCTTATAAAAAATTAGTTTCACAATTTATGAAAGAAGCTTTAGAATCTATGGTTAAATTTAGTAAAAATGGTTTTCTTGATAGAAGAGGAAGGCATAGGATTTATGCTATAATAAAGAAAGTAGACAAAGAACTTGAAAAGTTAACAGAAGATGTATTGAAAAAGGAAAAAAACAATTTAAATATACTAAAAAGACTTGATGATATTAGAGGACTTATATTGGATATTTATTTGTAAACAATGTTAAAAGTTTTATGGAAAATTGATGCTATTAGTTTTTGCTTTTAAAGTTTAGCGAACAGCGAATGGCGAATGACTAATGACGATAATTAGTTGGAGGATAAAGTATGGATTTTAATGATATAATCGGTCATGAACAAAACATTTTAAAGCTTCAAAATGCTATTAGAAATGATAGTATAGCTCATGGCTACCTTTTTGAAGGACCTAAATCTATGGGGAAAAAAAAGCTTGCAATGATTTTTGCTAAAACTTTATTATGTGAGAAAAAAGGCATAGAGCCATGCAATAAATGTCCTTCATGTCTTAAATTTGATTCAGGGAATCATCCAGATTTTGATATAATAAATCCTGAAGGAAATTCTATAAAAAGAGAACAAATAGAAAGGTTACTTCATTCTATTAGAATGTTACCTTATGAAGGTATAAGAAGAGTATATATTATAGAAAATGCATATAAAATGACTGGGGAGGCACAAAATAGTTTTCTTAAGACTTTAGAAGAGCCACCTGAATATGCAGTTATTATACTTATAACTGATAATAGTGGAAGTCTTTTACCTACTATAGTTTCCAGATGTCAAGGGATAAAATTTTCATATGTTGAGAACGAAAAAATTGAAAGGCTGTTGGTGGATAAGTACGGTTGTTCTAGAGAAGAAGCAAGTTTTATAGCTTCATTTTCAAATGGAATAGTAGGAAAGGCTGTTAAATTAATACAATCTGAAGAATTTAGAAAATTAAGGGACGATATTATTTTTGCTATAGATGATATTATTTACTCAGACAAATTTAGAATATTTAGTTTAAGTCAAATTTTTATTGAGAACAAGGAAAATATAGAAGATATATTGGATTTATTAACAATTTGGTTTAGAGATATTATGATTATTAAAGTAACAGGAGATACTAGATTCATAATGAACAAAGATAAAATAGAGCTTATATATAAGCATAGTAATACCTTATCAATCGAAAAAGTAAGTGATATAATAGAAAATATTGAAAAAACTAAAGAAGATATAACTTCTAATGTTAATTTTCAGCTGGCTATTGAAGTTATGCTTCTAAAAGTACAGCAGGAGGTATAATTTTTATGGTTACTGTAGTAGGAGTCAGATTTAAAAAGGCTGGTAAGATATATTATTTTGACCCAGTTGGATTAGAAATTAAGAAAAATGATTATGTAATTGTTGAAACAGTTAGAGGTGTAGAGTTTGGGCAGGTTGTAGTAGGACCAAAAGAAGTGAGTGAAGAAGAAATAATTTCACCTTTAAAGCCTGTAATAAGAATAGCAACTGAAGAAGACATAGAAAAACATTATGAAAATAAAGAGAAAGAAAATATTGCTTTTGATATATGCTTAAAGAAAATAGAAGAACATGGTTTAGAAATGAAATTAATAGACGTTGAATATACATTTGACAACAATAAGGTTATATTCTATTTTACAGCTGATGGTAGAGTCGATTTTAGAGAACTTGTAAGAGATTTGGCTTCAGTGTTTAGAACTAGAATCGAGTTAAGGCAAATTGGTGTAAGAGATGAAGCTAAAATGATGGGAGGTCTTGGTCCTTGTGGAAGGGCTATGTGTTGTGCTAGCTTTTTAGGTGAGTTTGAACCTGTTTCTATAAAAATGGCAAAAGAACAGAATTTATCATTAAATCCAACTAAGATTTCAGGAATTTGCGGTAGACTTATGTGTTGTTTAAAATATGAACACGAGACTTATGAAAAATCATTAGAAAAACTGCCTCAAATTGGAGCTTTGGTTGTTACTCCAAAGGGGAACGGTATAGTTATAGAGACTAATACATTACTAGAGTCAGTAAAGGTTAAAGTTAAGCAAGGAGATACAGAAGAAATATTTTCATTTTTAGTTGATGAAATTGAGGTTGTAAATGAAGATGAAGAAGATAAAGAGGTCTAAAATGACCTCCTTATTTTTTTAACTTATCTAATTCTACCTGTAAAAGTTCTTTTATTTCGGAAAATTCAATACTTTCATTATTACAAAAGTCTCTTATTGTAATATTTGTGTTAGGGATTTTACTTTTTATTATACCTTCAATAGTTTCTTTATCTAATCCCCAATCTAATAGTTCTTTAAAAGTAGTTTTACCTTTTATAATGTATTCATTTTCATTACTATCTTCACTTACTTTATTTTGTGTTTCAACTGGAAAAGTAATATCGACTTTATGACTTTCAATATAACTTAATTCTTTTTCATTAAGAGTACCTAAAGATTTCAATAGATCAACTGCATTTTTAGGTAAATAAGTATTTTCTTCCGGCTTATAAGGCAATCCTTTGTATAAAGCTACAAATAGTTTTACAGAATCATTACCTATTTCTATATTCTCATCTAATTGATTACTAAAAATATTTTCCAAATCTTTACTTTTAAAAGAAGAAATATCATCTATATTTTTAAGATGAAAAGCAAACTGTAGTTTATCAATGGGAATTTCAAATAAAGTACTAATATCTTTAAAAGTATAAGAACCTCTTATATCTGCTGGATTATATTGGCCTTTAAATTCACCTTCTTTAAACTTTGCAGGTATTTTAGTAGATTCGGTTTGCCATAAGTTTAAATATGATGTTGTTAAAATACCACCAAATAATATAATAAAAATTATTAAACCAAGTGAATAAGATTTAATTTTCATTTTTATTTGCCTCCTTTCGTAGATAATTCTACAGTTGATGGTATAGGGCAAATATTTTCAGATGTACACTCTAAACAGGTTATACATTGATGATTTTTTACAACTTGATTTTTTGCAACTTCGATATTCATAGGACAAATTTTAGAACATGCATTGCAATTTACACATGTTTTAGAATTTCTTCTGATTTTAAATATTCTGAAGAAGTTAAATATACCTAATAAAGCTCCATATGGGCAGGCGTATTTACACCAAGGTCTTTCTACAAATAAAGAAAGTATCAAAGTTAGCACAAGGACTAATATACCACCTAAAGCTACTTCGCTGCTCCAGAAATTAAAGAGAGCATAATAAGGATCGATATTAGAGAATACCAACTTACTAGAAATTGCTGTCATATATAATACCCAAATTAATACTCCATATCTTAAAAATCTAAGGTATTTATCTATCCTATATGTTATAAAACGATTATATTTTTTCTTGAATATTTTTTACCAATTTTTCCGAACCATTCCTGTATTGAACCAAGTGGGCATATCCAGCCACAAAATACAGGCCCAAATAGTAGTGCTAATAATAAAACTAGCAGCATAAGAATAAAAGAAGATTCATGTATTTTTTTAACAAAAGTTCCTGTAGTTATGAATTGATATGTTGAAACTACACCTCCAAATGGACATAAACCGTGGAGTGAAGCTTTTGAAATAAAAGGAATATTTATGTTTAATTCACTTAAAGTATGATTTATACTAATACTAGCTATTATTATAAAAAATATAATTTGAACAATAGTGCGAGGTTTTACTTTAGTTATTTTCTTTTTATCCATTTTATCGCCCCCTATTTGTGTGTTTTTAATTTAATTATAGAACCGTTTTGTGTCAATTTTGTGGCATTGTTGTGTAAAAACATAGACATTAAATAATATAATTTTGTTAATAAACTTAAACATAGACATTATCTATGTTAAAAATAATAAAAATACTTTTATAAAATAATAATAAATGTTAAAATAAAGGAGAACACTACTTATAGTGTTATATCCAGAAGGAGGTGAACCTGATGGCTTACAAAATTACAGATGCTTGCATCAGCTGTGGAGCATGCGAACCAGAATGTCCTGTAAATGTTATTAGTCCAGGAGAAGATAAATATGTAATTGATGCAGAGGGCTGCATCGAGTGCGGTGCTTGCGCAAACGTATGTCCAGTAGATGCACCAGTACAAGAATAATTATAAATACATAAGAAAGACCCGATTAGGGTCTTTCTTTTATGCATTTTTTAACTAATTCGTTTGCTGCTCTCATTCCACTATTTAACGCGCCTTGTATCCATCCATGCTTAGGGGAAGTATGTTCACCTGCGAAAAAAACTTTATTATTGAATTCCGGCTTTGTCATAGTGTAAGAAAATAGCTTTTTTTGTTCAGGTAAGAAATAGCAGAATGCTCCTCTAAACAGAAGTTCATTGTTCCATTGTATAGTTTTATAATTTGTTACAATACTATCTAAATAACCTTTTTTTAGACCATGAACCATTTCAATTTCTCTTTTTATTTCTGTAAATCTATCGTTATCTTCCAAGTTGCCAAGTCTTACAGCATCTAAGTTGAAATTATATGAAGCTAAAAGAACTCCAGGCTCGTAAGGTGAACAATTTGAATTGCAGGTTGCATGGTCTGATGGATACCATATAGATGAAATTGGAAGATCAGTATTTGAGCTACCGCCAACTATTTTTTCAGAAGGGTCTCCTTCTTCCCAGAAACGTTTATTGCATAAAAATAGAGTTTTTTGTGCATTTGCATAATTTACTTCTTTAATTGCTTGCATTTTATTACTACTAAAGAGTGGATAAATATCTATAGTTCTAAGGGTAGAAAATGGAATTGCACAAATTATATAATCAAAAGACTCTTTTATTTCTTGATTTGAATTTTTTATTTTATATTTAATTAAAACTTTATTATTAACATTATCATTATAAATTCCAGTTACCATACATCCTGTCTTAAAAATTACTTTTCCTAATTTATCGATAGAGATATTTTTATATTCTTTTGGATTTTCTGAGATTAAAGAATTGTAAAAAGCATATGGAAGACAAGAAAGACCACCTATAATTTCATATAAATACGCAAAATCTTGAGGGTATTCTTCTTGTAAAAATTCTATATAACTGTAGTAGTAAAACGAACCCGCTAGAGGTACAACATTAGATATCAAGTTTATAGCTCCTTGACTAAGTCCCATAAACTCCAGAACTTGTCTCATATTAAGTCTAGTCCAAAATAGCAATTGAGGATGATAAATAGGCTTGATTTGTAAAATTTCTTTTCTTATAGTTGGAGGCATATTTAAAAGGGGTATTCCAAATCCATAATTCACTAATTTTTGCCATGGAGTTCGTCTTTCCCATTTTGTAAGTTTATATTTAGGATATATTTTTTCCATTACATTTTTTCCTTTAGGATCATTTCTAACTCTTGTATTTTTTAAGTAAATAAAAGCATTTGGACTACTTTGTATGAAAGGTCTGGTTTTCAGGTTAAATAAATCTATGTAATGCCATGTGGTTTCATGTGAAACGGGTATTCTCATAGGACCTAATTCACCGTAAAGTTTTTTATCTTTATCAAAATAATATGTATAGACTCTTCCACCTATACGATTTTCTGAAGCTTCGAATAAAGTTATATTAAAACCCATTTTTCGAAGTTCAAACGCTGATGACAACCCTGCTAAACCAGCACCTATAATTCCTATTTTTATACCTTTAAAAATACCTGGCATAGCTAAAGAAGTTATTTCTTCAGGAGGATTTAGTAATGAGATAATGTTATTGTAATCTTCTAATCTGCATACTTTAATCAATGCATTTATTAAAAGTTTATGTCTCTGTTTTTTAGTTGGATTTATAGGTTGAATACATGAAAAGTTTTGTTGCAAAAAATCACCCCTTAATATAATCTTTTATTTAAAATATATTTAGGAAATCATATAAAATGCTATAATAGTAGTAAGAAAGTAGTAGGAGAGTGACAAATGAGGAAAGTAGATTTAAAAGAAAACGAGAGAATAGATGATTTGCAGTGTGAAGGATTAAAAATTATACAAAATACTAAAGGCTTTTGTTTTGGTATGGATGCTGTATTATTAGCAAATTTTTGTGATATAAAAGATAATTCAGAGATAGTAGATTTAGGTACAGGAACAGGTATAATTCCATTATTGTTATGGGCTAAAAACAAAGTAAAAAAGATATATGGAGTAGAAATTCAAAAAGATGTTGCAGAAATGGCTAAAAGGTCAGTTTTTATGAATGAGCTTGAAAAGTTTATAGAGATAGTAAATATTGACTTAAAAGAAGCTCCTGATATTCTTGGTATTAATAAATATGATGTAGTAACTAGTAATCCACCTTATATGGTTTCAGGTAGTGGGGCTATTAATCCTGAAGATAAAAAGGCTATTTCAAGACATGAAATAATGTGTACACTTGAGGATGTTATAAGGGTATCGAGTAGGCTATTAAGGCACAATGGGAGATTTTTCTTAGTTCATAGACCACATAGAATCGTTGATATATTATGTTTATTAAGAAAATATAAACTTGAACCTAAAAGCTTAAGGTTTGTCCATCCTAAAGCTGGAGAAAGACCTAATTTAATTTTAATAAAGAGTATAAAAGCGTCTAAACCTGAATTAAAATTTTTAAAACCACTTTATGTATACAATGAAGATGGAAGTTATACCGATGAAATTTATGAAATTTATGGAATGGAGAGGGGGAAGGAGATTGAGTAAAGGTGTATTATATATATGTCCTACCCCGATTGGAAATCTAGAGGATATTACAATTAGAGTTCTTAATATATTGAAAAGTGTAGATTTAATAGCAGCGGAAGATACTAGACATACTTTAAAACTATTAAACCATTATGATATAAAAAAGCCACTAACAAGTTATCATGAGCATAATATAAAACAAAAAGGGAAATTTTTAATAGATAAGCTTTTAGAAGGAGAAAATATAGCTTTAGTTTCTGATGCTGGAATGCCAGGTATATCAGATCCTGGAGAGGATTTGATAAAACTTGCGATTGAAAATGATATAAATGTAATTGGTTTACCAGGTCCTAGTGCTTCCTTATTAGCTTTAGTAGTTTCAGGTCTTTCTACAAGGAGATTTGTTTTTGAGGGCTTCTTATCTTCTAATAAAAAGGAAAGAAGGGAAAGGCTTAATAAAATTAAAGGAGAAGATAGAACTATTATTTTTTATGAATCTCCTCATAGACTTATAAGTTCCTTAAAGGATATGAAAGAAATATTAGGAGATAGGAAAATAGCAGTTGCAAGAGAACTTACAAAGAAGTATGAAGAAATTTTTAGAGGTACTATAAATGAGGCAATCGATAAATTTCAGAAAGATGGTATAAAAGGTGAATTTGTGTTGGTAATAGAAGGAGCACAAATGGGGGATGATGAATTTGATGATAATTGGTGGGCTGATATAACAGTAAAAGAACATATATTGTTTTATATAAATAAGGGCTTTAATAAGAAGGATGCAATTAAAATAGTAGCAAAAGAAAGAAATATGCCTAAGAGAGATATTTATAAAGAAAGTTTATCTATAAAGTCTTAAATAAGAATAGGGGTGTGGGAAGATGAAGATTACTAAAGATATGATTATTTTTGATATTATTAAAAAAAATGAAAAAGTTCTTGAAGTATTAAAAAAGTATGGTTTGTACTGTAATTCATGCAATGCAGTTTACAATGAGTCTATTGAAGTAGCTTCAAGAGTTCATCATGTAGATTTAGATAAATTACTAGAAGATTTAAATAGTATAGATGAGAGTAACAAAATCTTCGATTTAAACAAATCAAGGTAGATTTTGTTGAAATCCATAAATGAAAATTATATTCAAAATTATCTACAGTTTAATAAGGAATATAATTTCCTATGGATTATAAAGAATAAAAGCAGCTTGATAGCTGCTTTTATGTATTATTGATTCTTTAGTTCTTCAAGACAGCTTGGGCAGATGTTTTTGCCTTTGAATACTTGTACGTCTTTAGCTTGTCCACAGAAAATGCATGCTGGTGCGTATTTTTTCAAGATTATATGTTCACCATCTACATAGATTTCTAGTGAGTCTTTTTCGCCAATTTCAAAAGTAGTTCTTAACTCTTTTGGTATAACGATTCTTCCTAGCTCGTCCACTTTTCTAACGATACCAGTTGATTTCATAAAATTCCCCTCCTAATATTAGTCATAATTCGACAACTTCCTACAAAGAAATAGTACCAGATATACCAATAAAAGTCAACATAAAATTTAAAGTTTCCAAAAATTAATATATTTATTAGTATTTTAGACAAAAGAGAAATAATATTTTTGATTATTAATCAAATTAACAAAAATAACGTCGATTAATGTTAATATAAATTTGGATTAACTTAGTATTAAATTATTGTTTTATAATCCATAGAAAATTATATACTTTAATTTAATTATTTATAATTTCAAAATATAATTTTCGTTTATGGATATGGGCAAAGTCTTCCTTAATTTAAATTTATTTAAATCGAAGATTTTATTCTATTAGTGATTTAATATTTCAAATGGTATATAATTATAATAAAGAATACTAATGATATTGCTTTTGAGGGGTTGATTTAATTGGATTTAATCCTTCCTAAATTGAGGGAAATAGGAAATAAAAAAAATGTCAAAATTTATCTTGTAGGCGGTTATATAAGGGATTATTTACTTGATAAGCCTAATGAGGATATTGATTTTGTTGTTGAAGGAAATGCAGAAGACGTAGCTAAAGATTTTGCTGAATCTATAAATGGAAAGTTTATTACTTTAGGTGGTAGACATAAATTTTATAGAATTGTTGACAATAAAAGGAACATTACAGTAGATTTAAGCCAATTGAAAGGTAACGACATAAAAGAAGATTTATTAAACAGAGATTTTACCATAAATAGCTTAGCAATTGATATAGATAAAATAGAAAAAGGAAAAATCTCTAAGGAAAATATTATAGATGTAGCAAATGGACTTGATGATTTAAATAAAGGTATTATTAGACATGTTAATGAAAAGGCTTTTGAGGAAGATCCTATTAGGATGTTAAGAGCAGTTAGATTTATGTCACAGCTTGAATTTGAACTAGATGATACTGCAAAAAGGCTTATAAAGAAAAATAAAGATAAGATTAGAAATATGCCTGGTGAGAGGATAACACATGAGTTATTTAAGTTATTAAAGTATAGAAGGACTTATTACTATTTTAATTATATGGATAGAACGTTGAATATTTTAGAAGAGATTTTCCCAGAAATAGAACCGATGAGAGAAATAGGAAAATGTAAGTATCATGTAGTTGATTCTTTAACTCATTCAATTTATACACTTAAAGTAGCAGAAGATATTATTTATGCAAATGGTTATTTTGAAGACCATGTAAGAAAGGCATATGAGGAGCATAGTAAAAAAATAGTTGCATCAGGACATACAAGATTAGACTTAATAAAATTAGGGGCATTTTTCCATGATATAGGGAAACCATCGGCCAAGAAAGTAGATGAAACAGGAAGGATAAGATTTAAAGGACATGAAATAACAGGAGCAGAAATAGTTAAGAAAATTGCAGAAAGACTTAAACTAAGCATAAAAGAAAGGGACTTGCTCTATAAAATGGTTGCGAAACATATGCTTCCGTTAGTTTTATATAAAAATAATGATGTAAGTGGAAAGGCTTTATATGGAATGTTTTCAGAATTAAAGGAAGATACTTTAGATATTTTACTTATATCATTAGCAGATATTATAGCAACAAGAAAATTATTATTCCCAGAAGAGGAAATGGGTAAATTCAAAGTTCATATAGAATATATGGCTAATAATTATCTAACAAGATACAAAGAAATAGAAAAAATATCCAATATTATAACGGGAAAAGAGATTATGCAAAAATTTGATTTAGGTAAAGATGTATTAGTTGGTGATTTGCTAGAAGAAGTAAGGAAAGCAATATATTATGGCAAGATAAGTGCTAATAAAGAGGCTGCATTAAGATATATTGAGCAAATATTATAACTGGCTATTCGTCGTTTGTTTTTCGATAGACGATAGTTAATAGACAAATAACTGAATAAAGTCCTCCGTTTAGGTATAGATATATAGAACTCGTTTTATACGGGTTCTATTTTGTTTTTTGAAATATCTTATTTTTCTAAGGCATATAATTTGATAGGAAAGAGGGAGGGATAATATTGATAAACTATATATGGTTTTTCTTGATTTTTATTGGAATAATTGTTTCGATTATTAACGGAAATATAGATTCAATAAATGCAGTTGTTATAGAAGATACGCAAGAGGCTGTGAAATTTGCGATAAGCTTAACTGGGATTATGGCAGTATGGCTTGGACTTATGAATATTGCAAACAAGTCTGGGCTGATAAATATATTTAGCAAAATATTAAAACCTATTACTAAGCTTTTATTTCCTGAACTTCCACAAAATCACCCAGCAATAAGTGCAATAATCATGAATATGGTAACTAATATGTTTGGAGCAGGTAATTCTGCTACAGCTTTAGGAATTAAGGCTATGGAAGAGATGAATAAGCTTAATGTAGACAAAAAAAAGGCTACTAATGCAATGTGTATGTTTTTAGTAATAAATATGTCTTCAATACAGTTAGTTCCACTTACAGTACTTAAAATTAGAGCAGATGCAGGCTCGCTAAATCCTACAGAAATTATTGGCACCTCTTTGATAGCTACTACAATTTCTACGTTGGTAGGAATAATAAGCGTCAAAATATTTCAGTTAAGAGGTTGATAGTATGGTTTATATATTAAATTTAATTTCTATATCTATAATACCAATCATTATATCTATTATTTTAATCCATGGATATCTAAAAGGGATAGATTTATACGATGCTTTTGTTGACGGTGCTAAAGAAGGATTTAAAACATCTATTAGAATAATGCCGTATCTAATAGCAATTTTTGTAGCCATAGGGATATTTAAACGTTCGGGTGCTATGGATATTATGGTAAGCTTTTTTGGTCCTTTAGCTAAATTTTTATCGATACCGAAAGAAGTAATACCTTTAATTATAATGAGACCTATTTCAGGCAGTGGTTCACTAGCTGTAGTAAAAGATATAATAACTACATATGGTCCTGATTCTTTTGTTGGTAGAGTAGCGTCAACAATGATGGGTTCTGCTGAAACTATTTTTTATACTATGGCTGTTTATTTTGGTGCTGTAGGTATCAAAGATGGTAGATATACTTTGAAAGCAGCATTATTATCTCATTTAGCTGCTGTAATTGCTTCAGTTATAGTTTGTAGACTGATGTTTTTTTAGTAGGTTATTAAAGTTAGAAAAATTTCTTGACAAATAGCTGTATTTTTTTGTATAGTTTTTGATAAATAAACATAATATAATATCAAAAACTATGAAGGGAAGAGTAGGTTTAACATTCTAACTATAGAGAGTCAGGGTTGGTGGAAACTGACGTTAGAGGTTAAGCTGAAGATGGCCCCTGAGTTGAATAGCTGAAATAGTAGTAGGCTATTACGGGTTTGTATCCGTTAAAGTTACAAGGTTATTATTGTAACCTACTAAGGCATAAGTCGTAAGGCTTATGTAAATTAGGGTGGTAACGCGAGTTAATCCTTCGCCCCTATATGTCAGGGGCGGAGGATTTTTTTATAGGTGCTGGGTACTTGGTACTAGGTTGAAAATGGAAAATGTAAAATTAGAATTTGTAGTGGAGAATTAATTTCTCGCTACAGATGACAATATAATTATATTTAGCATTTAAAATTTAGAATTTAAAATTTAACATTTAGGAGGGGATATATTATGAATAAGACTTTCTATATTACAACACCAATCTATTATCCAAGTAATAATCTTCATATAGGGCATACGTATACCACTGTTGCTGCGGATGTATTAGCTAGATTTAAAAGACTTACAGGTTATGAAGTTAAGTTTCTTACTGGTACAGATGAACACGGACAAAAGATTGACAAAATAGCTAAGGAAAAGGGGATAACTCCTAAGGAATATGTGGATAAAATCGTAGAAGACATTAAGAAGCTGTGGAAAACTTTAGAGATTACAAATGATATTTTTATTAGAACTACAGATAAGCAGCATGAAGAAGTAGTTCAGAAGATATTCACAAAGCTATATGAAAAAGGAGACATATATAAGAGCTATTATGAAGGACTTTATTGTACTCCTTGTGAGTCTTTTTGGACAGAGAGTCAACTTGTCGATGGGAAATGTCCAGACTGTGGAAGAGAAGTTGAACTGACAAAAGAAGAAGCTTACTTTTTCAAACTATCAAAATATCAGGATAGATTAATTAAGCTTTTAGAGGAAAATCAAGAGTTTTTACAGCCTGAATCTAGAAAAAATGAAATGATAAATAATTTCTTAAAGCCAGGGCTTGAAGATTTATGTGTATCAAGGACTTCATTTGATTGGGGCGTTAAAGTTCCATTTGATGAAAAACATGTAATATACGTTTGGTTCGATGCAGTATGCAATTATATTACAGCTTTAGGCTATTTAACAGACAATGATGAAGATTTCAAGAAATTCTGGCCTGCTGATGTGCATTTAGTGGGTAAAGAAATTGTTAGATTCCACACTATTGTTTGGCCTGCTATTTTAATGGCTCTAGATATAGATGTTCCTAAAAAAGTTTTTGGTCATGGCTGGATATTATTTGAAGATGAGAAAATGTCAAAATCTAAAGGAAATGTAGTTTATCCAGAACCTTTAATTGAGCTTTACGGAATAGATGCATTAAAATATTTCTTATTAAGAGAGTTTTCATTTGGCCAAGATGGTTCTTTCTCTAAGGAAAAGTTTTTACAAAGAATTAATTCTGATTTAGCTAATGACCTTGGTAATTTAGTTAGCAGAACAATAGCTATGATAGAGAAATACAATGGTGGAATTATACCAAAGCCAGTAGAAGAAGGAGAATATGATGAGAATCTAAAAGAAATGGCAACATCAGTATCTTATAAGGTTGAAGAATCAATGGATAAATTAAACTTTAGTAATGCTTTAGAAGAAATTTGGAAACTAATAGGAAGAACAAACAAATATATAGATGAAACAATGCCTTGGATTCTAGCTAAAGAAGAAGATAAAAAAGACAGACTTGATACAGTACTTTATAACTTAGCAGAATCGCTTAGAATTATATCCGTGTTAATAAGACCTTTTATGGAAAAAACATCAAATGCTATTTGGAGGCAGTTAGGCTTAGATAATGGACAGGGAACATCATGGGAGGATATAAATAAATGGGGCAGGCTACCTTCAGGACTAAAAGTTAGAAGAGAAAACCCAATGTTCCCAAGATTAGATATTAAAAAGGAATTAGAAAGACTAAATATAGCAAATGAAGAATTTTTAAATAAAAGACAAGGCGTAAGCTTAGATAATGAAACAGATGAAGATAAATTTATTACAATAGATGATTTTGATAAAATTGATTTAAGAGTGGCAAAAGTTATTGAGGCCAAAAAACATCCTAATGCTGATAAACTTCTAGTTTTACAACTTGAAGTTGGGGATGAAAAGAGACAGGTTGTTTCAGGAATAGCTAAATACTATAATCCAGAAGATTTAGTAGGAAAAAATGTTATACTTGTAGCTAATTTAAAGCCAATTAAATTAAGAGGTGTGGAATCACATGGTATGGTTCTTGCTGCAAGTAAAGGTAAGAAATTAACTTTAGCGACTGTATTAGATGAAATAAAGAGTGGGGCAAGAGTACAATAGTTTTACAGTTTACAGGGAACAGGGTACAGAAATGTAAATTTGAAAATGGAAAATGTAAAATTAATTATTGGCTATTCGCCATTCGCTCTTCGCTTTTCGAATAGCGAATGACGAACAACGAATGACGAACAACGAATGACGAACAGAATTAACGACTGTTGACTAAAGACTAATGACTATTTCCTGTTCCCTGGCAACTGGTAACTATCAATTAATAATTAAGGAGAGAGATACATGCTAATAGATAGTCATGCACATTTAGATGATAGAAGATTTGATAAAGACAGAGATAAAATCATTAAAAATTTAAAAAACAATGATATATGGGTAGTTATAAATCCTGGTGCTGATTTAGCATCATCTATAAAGGCTGTTGCTTTGGCTGAGGAATATGAAAATATTTATGCGGCAGTTGGCATACATCCTCATGATGCTAAGACTATGGATGATGATACAATAGAGGTTTTGAAGTCATTATTAAAAAAAGATAAAGTTATAGCTGTAGGGGAAATAGGGTTAGACTATCATTATGATTTTTCACCAAGAGATATACAAAGAAAATGGTTTAGAGAGCAGATTAAATTAGCAAAGGAATTTAATTTACCAATTATAGTACATGATAGAGAGGCACATAAAGATGTATACAATATATTGAAAGAAGAACAAGATGGTACGTTAAGAGGGGTATTACATTGTTTTTCTGGTAGCGTAGAAATGGCAAAAGAATATATAAAAATGGGATTTTATATATCTTTTGCAGGACCAGTTACTTTCAAAAATGCAAAAACTCCTAAGGAAGTAGTAAAGGCTATAGACATTAACAGAATACTGATAGAAACAGATTCACCATATCTTACACCACATCCACATAGAGGTAAGAGAAATGAACCTTTATATGTAAGATATGTTGCTGCAATGATTGCAGAACTAAAAGGTCTAACTGTTGAAGAAGTTGCGCGTATTACTACTGAAAATACAAAAAGATTGTTTAATATAGATTAAGAAAACGGCTTTTGGCCGTTTTTTTGTTTGGAGAATATCAAAGACTATTAGAAGTAACGTCATATTACTCTTTTCATATAATGTTACTAAGCAATATTAATTGCATAAGGAGTTGATTGAATGAGAAGAGATTGTGATAGAGATTATCCAAAGGATAAAGACAAATGCCCAATGATGCCAATGTACCCAATGTATCCAATGTACCCTATGTATCCGATGATGCCATATGGTGAGAACCCAATGATGCCAATGTATCCGATGTACCCAATGTATCCAATGATGCCAATGATGGATGAAGAAATGGATATGGAAGATATGGAAAAAATGTATCCAATGATGCCAATGTACCCAATGTACCCTATGTACCCAATGTATCCGATGTATCCAATGATGCCAATGTACCCTATGCATCATATGATGCCTGGTATGTAGAAAATATTTAAGCTTAGGGCTAAATACTATTTTATAATCCATAGGAAATTATATTTCTTATTAAATTGTAGATAATTTAAAATATAATTTCCGTAATGGATGTGGGCAAAATCTTCCTTAATTTATTTGAATCGAAGATTTTGTTCTTAGTATTTAGCCCTAGTTTTATGTTCAGATAGTTAATAGTTGTTAGCCATTGGTTAATGGTAGTCTATTGATTACTAACTGTCGAACAGCGACATCGAATGACGAAAGACTAAGAATATAAGTGTGTATTTGGGAAATAATAACGTTTTGAGGAACAATAATTAGCAAAAAAATAGTAACATTTGGTCCTAAAGGTGTAAATATCTAATAAATTTGACAAAAAATAATATTTACAATACAATACATTAAAACTCTAGTTTTTTGGAGGGCTTAAAATGAGTATAAATTTCATCAACAAGAAAATATTGCTATTATTTATTATATTATTCATTCCGTTGTTAGTTATTTTAGGAGTTTATAAAAGTAGCGTAAAAGAAGTTAGTATTATTATAGATGGGAAGGAAATGTATTATAAAACTACAGAAAAAACAGTTGAAGAGTTATTTAATAAGCTCAATATAAATTTAAATGAAGAAGATTATGTAAGTGTAGAACTTGATGAAAAAATTAAGAATGGCATGGTAATAGAGATTAATAAAGCTGCTTTTTTGGAAGTTTTTCTAGGGAATAGAGCTATAGAAGTCAAAACGCCAAAAAAGACTGTTAAAGAAGTATTAGATGAATTGAGTATTGCATATGATGAAGATGATTATGTTATACCTGGATTAAACAGTGATATTGTAGCTGATATGAAGATAAGAGTTGTGCAAATAGACAAAGAGACTGATTTGAAAGTAGAAGCAATACCATATGAAAAAATAACGAGATATAATGATAATCTTGAAAAAGGTAAAGTTAAGAAAATACAGTCTGGTAAAAATGGTATTAAGGAAATAGAAATTAGCGAAATTTATAAAAATAATAAATTAATTTCTAAATATATATCTGATGAGAGAATAGTACAAAAGCCTATTCCGCAGATATTGGAAATCGGTACTAAAGATTATTTTGTTTCATCAAGGGGAAATGTTAAATTTGAAAAAAGTATAATTATGAGTGCTACAGCTTACGATTTATCCTATGAAAGTACAGGTAAAAGACCCGGTGATAATGGTTATGGAATTACAGCTATGGGTACTAAAGTTAGATATGGAGTAGTAGCGGTAGACCCAAAAGTAATTCCTTTAGGCACAAAATTATATGTTCAATCTTTAGATGGTACTAAAGACTATGGTTTTGCTGTAGCTGAGGATACAGGAGGAGCAATAAAAGGTAATAAAATTGATCTTTTCTTTGAAAGTAGAAGTGAAGCTTTAGCTTTTGGAAGAAGAAAGGTAAAAGTTTATATTTTAAGTGATTAAATATGGATATGTCACCAGATTTTCTGGTGTTTTCTTTTTATATACCCTGTCCTCTGTTCTCTGTCCTTTATTTTCTGCCCCTTAATAAATTTGACATCTTTAAGTTTATAAAAGATAATTTAAATAGTTAAATTAACAAGGAGGCTAAAAAATGATAAAAGAAGTAATTGTAGTAGAGGGAAAAGATGATATAGCAGCCGTAAAAAGAGCAGTAGATGCAGAAGTTATAGCAACTGGTGGATTTGGATTATCGCCAGAAACTATGAGAAGAATTAAGACGGCCGCTAAAAAAAGGGGCGTTATAATATTTACAGATCCTGATTATGCAGGAGAGAAGATACGAAAAATAATTTCCAAGGAAATTAAGAATTGCAAACATGCTTTTTTGCCTAAAGAAAAGGCTGTTAAAGGAGATAATATAGGAATTGAAAATGCTTCTAAAGAAGATATTATAATAGCATTAAAAAATGCAAGAGTTGAATCAATTGATGAAAGAAATGAATTTACTAAAGAAGATATGATAAAATATGGTTTGGTCGGGAACCCTAATTCCAGCAAGCGAAGAGAAGAGTTAGGAAAAATATTAGGTATTGGATATTGCAATTCTAAACAATTTTTAAAAAGATTAAATAATTATGGAATAACTAGAGAAGAATTTCTAGAATCAATTAGGAGGATTGAAAAATAAATGAGTGAAAGGAAACTATATTCCCCTAAAGTAATTAAAGAAATAATAAATGAATATGGATTTGCTTTTTCAAAGAGTTTAGGTCAGAATTTTTTAATAGATAAAAATATCATTGATAAAATATGTGATGGAGCAGAAATAAAAGAAAGTGATCAGATAATAGAAATAGGTCCAGGCATAGGAACTTTAACACAGGAATTATGTAAGAGGGCGAGGAAAGTTGTAGCAATAGAAATAGATAAAAACTTATATCCTATACTTAATGATAATTTATCTAGTTATGATAATTTTTATTTAGTTGAGGGAGATGTGTTAAAAATAGACCTTAATGCATTAATATCTGATTATTTTGATAATGATGGAGAAATAAAGGTAGTAGCTAATTTGCCATACTACATAACAACACCGATTATTATGAAATTATTGGAAGAAAAAATAAAAGTAAATAAGATAGTGGTAATGGTTCAAAAAGAAGTAGCGCTAAGAATGAAGGCTAAACCTGGCTCTAAGGATTACGGTGCACTTTCTATTGCAGTACAATATTATTCTAAACCTCAGATAATAGTTAATGTTCCTAAAAATGTATTTATGCCGCGTCCTAATGTTGATTCGGCTGTGATTATGTTAAATATATATGAAAAACCGATTGTTAAAGTAGAAAATGAGAAGCTTTTATTTAAAATTATTAAAGCTGCATTCGGCAAGAGGAGAAAAACTTTAGTTAATGCATTAAGTTCAAGTCAGCTAGGTATAGCTAAGGAAGATATAATATCCATACTAAATGAGTGTAATATTGATGTAAAGGCTAGAGCAGAAGACTTAAGTTTAGATGAGTTTGCAAAGATAACTAATTCTATTTCAAGTAAATAGTTCACTATTCCCCCTTATACACATATATTTATAATAAGATGTTGGAAAGGGGGAAATAACATTGTATGAAAAGCGGACCTATATGAGGAAATTTGTAATGTTAGAATCCAATGCTGTAGGATACCTAAAGAATAAAGATAATCTTAAAGGATATGCTAAGATAGAAGTCAGAGATGGTAGAGGAAAAATACAGTTAAATATAGAAGAAACTAAGAGTGTAGGTGCAGATGGTATATATGTTGGAGGTTTACTTTCTGTTATTAATGAACAGCCGATAAAAGTGGAGATGGGCAACATCATATTAAATGAGAATGGTAAAGGAAATTTAATGTGGAAATTCAATCCAGAATCAGTAGGAGGAACAGGTATTTCTATTGATAAATTTAATACAATATTTGTGCAATTCTATGGAAATAGTAGCGAAGAAATAGCAATTCCTTTAGTCGGTTATATCGGGAATAAGGATGACTCTATTAATAAATTAATTAAAGACATAGAAGTTAAAAAAATTAATCAGTATAAAACAGAAAATGTTGAGAATAGAACATATGAATTAAACAATATAACAAAAGAGAGTGTAGAAGATAATTCTGTAGAACATGATGAAACTCAAATTCAAGATAAGCAAGTACCTATTCAAAATAAAACTGAATATGAACAAAATGAAGATAAATATTTGGAAATAGAAAATGAAGAAGATATTTTTATAAAAAATGAAGATGTAGAAAAGACAGGTGAGCATAAAACAGAGGGAATTAAATATGGAACGAATAATTACGATGATAAGTATGGACATTCTATTAATTTGAATTATGATTATACTGAAAGCAATAGAAACTATAGCAGACATATAGCTAATTATTCTTTGAATATATTAAAATTCTTTGAGAAAGTTAATCCTTTAAGAGAAGAATTGAAAGGATATACTTGGTGGGAAATAGAATATGATAGAAAAAATATTTACAGAGGATTTCTACCTTTTTATAACTATATAATTAATACCTATTATCCATATCAGCTTAATTTTAAAACTACAACCTGTCATAATTTAATTAGAAAGTATGGTCATTATATATTTGGAATTGTAGAAGAAGATAGAGAAATTAAATATTATGTTTATGGAATCCCTGGAAGATTTACTAAAGATGAACAACCTTATAGAGGAATGACTGGATTTACTACATGGATACCAAGGAAAGGTAGAAATAGAGAGAGAATAGGTTATTGGCTACTTCATATTGATGCTATAAATGGTAGAATAGTAAGTCCTCTAAAACCAACTTATCCTAGATAAATTAAAGCCCCTTTAGTAGGGGCTGTTTTTTTAGTTGCAATATTGGCAATAATTAGATTATGATATAGTTAACGATGTGTTTTGGTTAAGGAGGATTATAATGTGTAGTAAAACGAACAGAGAAAATAAAGAAGCTGAATGTCAGATAATTTGTCCAAACGAGAATATAGTTAACAAGGTAAAAAAAGAATTATTAAATGATAAAATAATCATTGAATTATCTGCTATATTTAAAGCATTGAGTGATCCAACTAGACTTAAAATAATAAATGCACTTTCAAATAGTGAATTATGTGTATGTGACATTGCAGCTATATTAAACATGAGTCAGTCTGCTATATCACATCAATTAAGAATATTAAGGAATTTAAGGTTGGTGAAATATAGGAAAGAGGGAAAATCAGCAATTTATTCACTTGATGATGATCATATACTTCAATTATTTAATCAGGGACTAGAGCATGTAAAGCATGGATAGAATAATATATATAATAAAATATGAAAACTTTGATTAATTTTTTGATTAAAAAGGATATCTGAAGGGTATTATAAAAAAATAATTTATAATATAGTTTAATAAAAAATAAGGAGGAATTTTTTATGGCAAATGTAATAATTTATACTAGCAATACTTGACCACATTGCGTAACTGCTAAGGAATACCTTTCGGGTAAAGGTGTAAACTATGTGGAAAAAAATGTGCAAACAGACCCAGCTGCTAGAAGAGAACTTATTAGAATGGGATTTATGGGTGTTCCAGTTATAATTGTAGATGGTGAAACTATAGTTGGATTTGATAAAAATAGATTAGATCAGTTATTATAGAAACTCTGGGTTTTATACCCGGAGTTTTAGTCTATAGACAAAATAAAACTATAATAATTGAAAAAAGAACAAAATCTTCGATTTAAATAAACTTAGGAAGATTTTGCCTATATCCATAAACGGAAATTATATTTAAAATTATCTATAATTTAATGAGGTATAAAATTTCCTATGGATTATAAAAGCGAATAAATACAAAGCTTTAGCCAAGAAAACTTGATGAATAATTTTAGAAAAATCCGTAGGCTTAGCATGGACGCTAAGCCGGCATCCTACAAGACAGGACATCTTGATTAAGTGTGTTAGGATTTTTCGAAATTATGAGTCTTAGTTTTTTCTAAAGATTTGTCTATGAGCGTTATTTTTTTAATTCATTAAGAAATATAACTTTGTTAACAAACTCGAATTCTAGGTTTTATACCTAGAGTTTCTAATTTGGTAATACTTTTTATGATTTAATCATTATATTAAGAAAAATTAATATTTTTCAAAAGAAAAAACTTGATTAGACATACCCTAATGGGGTATACTTATGTTAGAAAATATAAATAGGAGGTTAATATTATGGCTGATATAACAATCTATACAAGTAACACTTGCCCACATTGTTATGCTGCAAAAGACTATTTCAATTCAAAAGGATTAAGTTACACTGAGAAAAATGTATCAGTAGACCCTCAAGCAAGAAAAGAACTTATTGAAATGGGTTATATGGGAGTTCCTGTTATAATAGTTAATGGAGAGACTATTGTAGGGTTCGATAGAAACAGATTAGAAGAAATATTATAATAAAACCCAACTAGATTTCTAGTTGGGTTTTATTTTTTACTTATTTAATTCTCTTAATAACTCTTCAAGGTTAATACCATGAACCATAGCTGCTTGTTCTAATGACTCCATTTGTGAAGAAGGACAGCCTAAGCATCCCATTCCGAATCTTAATAATACTTCTGCAGCTTCTGGTTTAACTCTTAATATTTCACCTATAAGCATATCTTTTGTTATAGTCATTTTAATTCCTCCTTCTTAAAATGTTCAATATAATCATAACATATTTTTTACTTTTTTGTGTGATTAAAATCACAAATTACTTTAATTTTAATAATAATTGACCAGATTTAACTTGCTGTCCTTCGGAAACTAATATACTATCAATTTCACCATTTGTAGTAGCCAGTATATTTGTTTCCATTTTCATAGCTTCTATAATAATAAGACTCTGTTTTTCTTTTATTTTATCTCCTTCTTTGACAAGTATTTTGGATATTGTACCAGGTATTGATGCTCCAATTTCTTTTTCGTTATTTGGATCTGCCATGATTGTAACATTTGCACTTTGTTTTTCTCCAATGCTTTTATCAAATATCTTAATCTCTCTTCTATTACCGTTTACTTCAAATATAACCGTTCTATATCCATCTTCATCAAGTTTACCAACTTCAACTAGCTTTACTATCATAATGTTGCCTTCTTCTAATTCTATTTCACTAATTTCCCCTTCCTTCAATCCATAGAAGAATACATGACTTTCTAGGTTATATAAATGCCCATATTCTTTTAAAGATTTTAAATAATCAGTATATACCTTCGGATAAAGAGCATAACTCAATATATTTCTAATATTCACATCTTTCATATCAAATTCTTTTTCGAGTTTTGACTTTATTTTTTCAAAATTAACTGGCTTTAGAATTTCTCCTGGTCTGCAAGTAATTGGTTTTTCTCCCTTTAAAACAATTTTTTGCAGTTCTTTTGGAAAACCCCCTTCAGGTTGACCCATCATTCCCTTGAAATATGATACAACTGAATCTGGGAATGTCAAATTTTTCCCCTTTTCAATTATATTTTCTTTTGTTAAACCATTCTGTACCATGAATATTGCTAAGTCCCCAACAACTTTAGAAGATGGAGTAACCTTAACTATATCTCCTAGTAATTCATTTACTTTTTTATACATTTCTTTAATTTCATTAAATTTATGTCCAAGACCAAAGCTTTCTACTTGAGGTCTTAAATTAGAATATTGTCCACCAGGTATTTCGTATTTATATATTTCAGCTGTACCAGATTTTAAACCTGATTCAAATGTTTCATAAACTTTCCTGACTTCGCTCCAATAATCTGATATTTTCTGAATGTCCAATAGATTAATACCCGTATCAAGTTCAGTATTTTCAAGAGCAGCTACAATAGAATTTAGTGCTGGCTGACTCGTTAATCCAGCCATAGCATTGAAGGCTGTATCTACTATATCTACACCTGCTTCAGCAGCCATTAGTAAAGTGGCTACACCATTTCCGCTTGTATCATGTGTATGAAGATGTATTGGAATAGAAATTTCATTTTTTAAAGCTTTAATCAGTTTTGAAGCAGCATATGGTTTTAAAAGTCCTGCCATATCTTTAATACCAAGTATATGAGCTCCCATTTTTTCGATTTCTTTAGCTTTATTAACGTAGTACTTTAATGAATATTTGTCTCTTTTAGTGTTTAATATATCTCCTGTATAACATATACAAACTTCTGCTATTTTTCCTACTTTTAATACTTCATCTAAAGCTACTTCCATACCTTTTAACCAGTTTAGACAGTCGAATATTCTAAAAATATCTATTCCTTGGTTAGCAGCTTCTTTAATGAAAGCTCTGATAACATTGTCAGGATAATTAGTATAACCAACTGCATTTGACCCTCTGATTAGCATTTGGAATAATATATTTGGAATTCTTTTTCTAAGGTCCTGTAATCTTCTCCATGGTGATTCTCTTAAAAATCTATATGCAACGTCAAAGGTAGCTCCTCCCCACATTTCTAATGAAAATAAATCTTTAGCTAATACAGCAGTAGCTTCAGCTATTTTTATCATGTCTTTAGTTCTGACTCTTGTTGCAATTAAAGATTGATGAGCATCTCTAAATGTGGTGTCAGTAAGCAGTAGTTTTTTTTGATTTTTTATCCAATCAATAACTCCTTCTACACCTTTTTCATCGAGCAGTTGTTTAGTGCCTTTAAGCCCTTTTGGGGTTAAACCTTTAGGTACAGGGGGGATGTTATAGTCCTTTTTGGTTCCTCTAACTTCGTTAACTACTTTTTCTCCAATGAACTTTAAGATTTTGGTTTCATAATCTTTTTTAGGGCTTATATCGAAAAGTTCAGGTGTATTATCTATAAAGTGTGTGTCACATTCTCCCTTTAAAAATTTTTCATGATTCAAAACATTTATTAAAAAGGCATCGTTAGTTTTAACCCCTTTTATGTTCATTTCCTTTATTGATCTTATTGCTTTTCTTGCAGCATCTTCAAAGGTTCTAGACCAAGATACGATTTTTACTAATAGACTATCATAATATGGCGATATTATTGACCCAGTATAACCATTACCTCCATCAAGTCTAATACCAAATCCGGAACTTGTTCTATAAACATCAAGTCTGCCTGTATCAGGCGCAAAGTTATTAGACGGATCTTCAGTAGTTATTCTGCACTGTATAGAATATCCTCGAGGCTTTATCGATTCTTGAGAATATATACCTATTTTATCTGAATTTAACGGATATCCTTGAGCAATAAGTATCTGACTTTGCACAATATCTATACCTGTTGTCATTTCTGTAACAGTATGTTCAACTTGTATTCTAGGATTCATTTCAATAAAGTAATGGTTACCACATTCGTCAACTAAAAATTCAACAGTTCCAGCACTTACATAGTTTACAGCTTTAGCTATTTTTAAAGCATCATTACATATTTTTTCTTTTAATTCATTGCTAATAGCTATTGCAGGAGTAAATTCTATTAATTTTTGATGTCTTCGTTGAATAGAACAATCTCTTTCATAAAGGTGAACGATATTTCCATGTTTGTCTCCAAGTATCTGAACTTCTATATGTTTAGGCTTTTCAAGGTATTTTTCTATAAATATATCATCTATACCAAAAGCTTTTTTAGCTTCATTTTTAGCACTATTAAATGCTAAAGCCAAATCATTATCATTATAAACTACTCTCATTCCTCTACCGCCGCCACCAGCAGCTGCTTTTAAAATAATTGGATAGCCAAATTCTTTGGCAAAAGAAATAGCTTCATCTATACATGTAATTGGTTTATCTATTCCAGGTATGGTTGGAACATTTACACTTTTTGCAATAATCTTCGATTTTATTTTATCTCCTAATCTTTCTATAGTTTCACTTGTAGGTCCTATAAATTCGATACTTGCTTCTTTGCATTTTCTTGCAAAATCAGGATTTTCAGATAAAAAGCCATATCCTGGATGAATAGCATCAACACCTTTTTTAATAGCTAAATCAATAATTTCATCCATACTCAAATAAACTTCAATAGGTTTCTTTTTTTCTCCAATCAAATAAGATTCATCGGCTTTTGTCCTGAAAAGTGAATACTTATCTTCTTTAGAATAAATAGCTACTGTACGAATTCCAAGTTCTTTGCAAGCTCTAAAAATTCTTATAGCAATTTCTCCTCTATTGGCAACTAAAACTTTGTTAAATTTTCTAATCAAATTACTTTTCCTCCTTTAAATAATGTTAGATAAATATAATTTACGTAATTTGACCAAATATCTTGCATAAAAAATAAAAATAAAAGTGAAAATATAACTAAGGAGGTGGTTTAATGCCAGATAGAGAGAGAACAAATAATCAAGATATTAGTATAACTAGTATTATACTTAGAGTAATATTGACATCAATAGTAGTTTGGGTAGCAGCTTTCTTAACACCTGGATTTAGTATTAGTAATTTGTGGAGTTTAATTTTATCAGCAATAGTAATAACTGCATTAAATTATATTATAGAGCAATTTGCAGGAATTGATGCATCACCTTTTGGAAGAGGATTGACAGGATTTATAGTAGCGGGAGTAATTTTGTATGCTACTAAATTTATAGTTCCAGGTTTTAATATTTCTGTTGTTGGAGCAGTTATTGGAGCTTTAGCAATAGGTATAATAGATATGGTGGTGCCGGGGAGAGTATTTTAAAAAGGTCGGCAAATGCCGACCTTTGTGTTTTTTGTTTATTGCTGAAAATATGGACAAGTATTTCTATTAAATCCGTTATTAAATCTATTATTTAATTTATTTCCTCTACCAAAGCCTCTTTTTCCAACAAATCCTTTTTTTCCAGCCCAAACAGGTCTATTATTTTCATCTCTTAATTTAATCTCTTTATCTTGAGCTTTTATTGAGAATGGTATTAATATAGTAGTTTCTTGATTATTTATATTAAATGTTCTGTAAAATCCTTTGATTTCAATTTCCATATTTTCTGCAAGATTTAGCTCTTTAAAACTATCCATGAAAACTATTCTGCCTAGATGAACATTTATGAGCTTATTGTCGTCAGTAGTTATATCTATATTAAAAGGTGGGGTAGTTGTGTTGATATTTGATATTTTACCTTTAATAGTAGTCAAATCATTTTCAGTTAAAGTATAGGCATATTTTCCATCAGTAATATTAGGTTTTCCAAAGCCCATACTCCATCCATATCTTACTGGTTGATTTAGATTTGATTGTTCATCTAGACTATCTGCAAAAGCTAGACCTGCTGTGGCAATTATTGATAAAGCTAAAATAGATGTTAAAAAGATTAGTTTTTTGTTTTTCATTTTGAAAAACCTCCTTTTTAATTTTTTCTGTGATTTTATTCTATCCTTTATATGTGACAATTTTGTGACAGTTTTAGTAACCTTCAATGAAATCTAAAACTTAGAACAAAATAAAAAATATTATATAGTATAATAAAATCAAGTAAATTTAATTTGGAGGTGAATGAATTGGATAGCGTTAAGATTCTTATTGTTGAAGATGAAGACAGAATGAGAAGACTGATAGGTGATTATCTAAAAAAAGAAGGGTATACTGTAATAGAATCTGAGAATGGTAAGATCGCATTAGAAAAATTTTTTAATGATAATATAGATTTAGTTATACTTGATATAATGCTGCCAGAATATGATGGTTGGACTGTTATGAGAGAGATTAGAAAAGAATCAAACGTACCTATCATAATTTTAACTGCAAGGAGTGAAGAATCAGACGAATTATTTGGATTTGAACTTGGAGCTGATGAATATGTTACAAAACCATTTAGTCCTAAAGTATTAGTAGCAAGAGTTAAAGCTTTACTTAGAAGAAGTAATACTTTTTCTAAAGAAGATATGTTGAAAATCGGCAGTTTGGAGTTAGACTTAGATGGTCATAGAGTATTTAATAATGGAGTTGAAATAAAATTGACTCCTAAGGAGTATGAATTGCTTACTTACATGGTTAAAAATAAGGGGAAAGCTTTAAGTAGAGAAGCTATATTAAATGGAATTTGGGGATATGATTACTATGGAGATTTGAGGACGGTAGATACTCATATTAAAAGACTTAGATTAAAACTTAAGGAAAATAGTCATATTATTGAAACAGTAAGAGGAGTTGGATATAGATTAGAGGTGAAAAAATGAGAAGATCATTAAAAGCTAAATTGTTTTTAAGTATTTTATTATTAACTTCAATAATTTTAAGTCTAGTGTGGTTTTTTAATGTTAAGTTTTTAGGCTCTTACTATATAGAGAGGAAAAAAGATAATTTAATATCATACAGCAATTATATTAAGAACATATATAATGGTGATATAGAAAAAATATATGACGAATTAGAAAGGATAGAAAATCTAATAGGAGGAAATATTACGATAGTGACAAGTAATGGAGTAATAGAATATCCTGTATCATATAAACCACAGTATGGGAGAATGGGAAGAGGTTCAGTTAAAGGTGGTATAGGTAAATACATTTCTATTTCAAGAGAAGATTTAAAAGAAGTATTAACAGGTAAAACTATTCTAAATATTTTTAAACATCCAAAATTTGATATAGAAATACTTTCTGTTGCTGCTCCTTTGAATAACGATAAAATATTAATAATTCAATCATCTGTAGCATCAATTAAAGAAGGAATAGACATAATTAAAGATTATTATATATACATAGCAATTATTTCACTAATAATTGGCATAATATTGACCTTCATACTTACGAAGATAATTACAGAACCTATTGTGAGGTTAAACAAGGTAGCACGAAAAATGGCAAATTTAGATTTCAGCCATAAATATAAGGTTGTAAGCAGAGATGAAATAGGGCAGTTAGGAGAAAGTTTAAATTATTTATCTGAAAAACTGTCGTTTACAATAGATGAATTGAATAGAGCAAATGAAAAGCTAAAAGAAGATATAGAAAAAGAAAGACAATTAGATAGAATGAGAAAGGAATTTATTTCAAATGTTTCTCACGAATTAAAAACTCCAATTGCTCTTATTAAAGGGTATGCAGAGGGGCTTAAGGATAATGTTATAGAGGATATAGAAAGTAAAAATTTTTATTGTGAAGTTATTATGGATGAGGCTGAAAAAATGAGCAAATTAGTTAAAGATTTGCTTGAGTTATCACAGTTAGAATCTGGTCATTATTCATTAAATAAAGAAAAATTTGATATATGTGAACTTGCAGATAAAGTTTTAAATAAATATAGCCCGATATTTAATGAAAAAAATATAAAAGTTAGCATACAAAAAGATAATGACAAAATATGCGTTAATGGAGATAAAACAAGATTAGAACAGGTTCTAGTGAATTTTATTAATAATGCTTTAAATCATATAGGTGCAGAAAGAGTTTTAGAAGTTACTATTAAACAACTAGCTAACAAAGTAATTGTAGGCATTTATAATAGTGGGAGTTTTATACCTGAAAATGAGATAGATAGAATATGGGAAAGTTTTTATAAGATTGATAAGTCAAGAGCTAGAAAATATGGTGGAACAGGCTTGGGATTATCAATAGTAAGAAATATTTTAAAGCTTCATAATAGTAATTATGGAGTAAGGAATATAAAGAATGGAGTTGAATTTTGGTTTGAATTAGAATCAATATCAATTGATAATAAAAATTGTTAATACATATTCTTCAATATCATTGAAATTTAGGGGTTACATTTGGATTGAGCATATAATATAATGTAATATATCAATATCAATTGAAAATGGGGTGTGATTATTGAAGAATAATGCAATAGACGAAAACAAAAGATATAAAATTGCAAGCAGGGTAACATGGCTAACGATAATTTTAAATGTAATACTGGCTGTAGGAAAAATAATTATAGGTCTTATTTCCAATTCAAATGCGATATTAGCTGATGGAATTCATACAATTTCAGATATAGGAAGTTCAATTGGAATTGTTATAGGTTTTTTTATTGCAAAAAAACCTGAAGATGAAGAGCATCAATATGGGCATGAAAAAGCTGAAACTATAGCAGCATTTTTACTTTCATTGATGTTGATTGCAGTAGGAGTAAAAATAGGAATTTCCTCTTTGAAACTTATGTTATACCAAACTACAAGAATACCTGCTATAGAAGCTATTTGGGCAGCAGGTATATCAATAATAGTCAAAGAACTTCAATTTAGAATGGCTATGAATGTTGGTAAGAAAATTAATAGCAAGGCATTAATAGCTGATGCATGGCACCATAGGTCAGATGCTTTATCATCTATAGCAGCATTATTTGGAGTTATTGGAGCTAGGATGGGTTATCCATTATTAGACCCTTTAGCTGGATTAATAGTATCTATAATAGTTGTAAAGGTTGGAGTCGAATTTTTTATACATGGATATAATGAGTTGATGGATATATCAATTGAAGAAAGTAAATTGTATGAAATTGCAGAAAGATTAATGAAAAACACTAATATAAAAAATATAAATGATATTAAAGCTAGAAAACATGGTTCTAAAGTATACGTTGATATAAAAATTTGTGTAGATCCTAATATAACAGTTTATATGGGGCATAGTATAGCTGAAGAGGTTGAAGAAGAGGTTAAGAAAAGCCTGGATAATGTAAAGGATGTTATGGTGCACGTAAATCCTTGTTCGAACTATGAAGAAATGAATTGTCTGGCGTGTAAAAATAAAACGAGTAAATATGTAAAGAAAGAGGATACAAAAAATGGGAAGTAGAGCCTTGTCAAACATACCCCTGTATGGTATAATCGGATAAACAACAAAATTTAGGAGGGGGGAAAATGACAGATATATCTATTCCTATAGCTTTTAGCGCAGGAATTCTTTCTTTTTTATCTCCATGTGTTCTTCCTTTAATACCAGCGTATATAACATATATCACAGGTACTACATTTGAAGAAGAGCTTGCAAATAAGAAGTTTTTAGCTGTATCTAGAACTTTGGGCTTTGTTATTGGTTTTACTATAATTTTTATGATAATGGGAGTTTCTGCAAGCTTTATAGGACAAATGTTTATAAAATATAAAAGTATATTTACTAGAATTAGTGGTATATTGATAATCATTTTTGGATTAAATATGTTGGGTTTCAAATTTGGATTTTTAAACAAAGAAAAAAGAGTACAAATTCCTAAGATTACTAATTGGTTTAGTTCAATACTTATGGGCATGGCTTTTGCTGCAGGATGGACTCCATGTATAGGCAGTGTACTGGCAACTATATTGATTTATGCAGGAACGACTGCTACTTTATCTAAAGGATTTTATTTATTATTATCTTATTCTGTTGGATTAGCGGTTCCTTTTATTTTAACTGCGCTTCTTATCAATCAATTTGGTAGGTTTTTAATTAAGTCTGAAAAAGTTATTCCGTATATTATGAGAATTAGTGGTGTTATTGTAGTTAGTTTTGGTGTATTAATATTTTTAAATAAAATATATTTAATTACAAATATTTTTCTTAGATAGAACTGAATGGAGGTAAAATATGAATAAAAAGCTTGTTATAATAACTGTTTTAGCCATAACTTTAGTGGCTGTTTTATTTTATATATCTAATAATACTATACCAAATAGTATTAAAGAAGAGAGTTCAAATGATGAAAAAACAGAGGTTAAAGATGAAAGTTCAGTAGAAGAAGTTTTACCAATGCAAATAGGAAGTATTGCACCAGAATTTACTTTAGAAACTTTGGAAGGTAAAATGGCTTCTTTAAAAGACTATAGAGGAAAAATTGTACTTATAAATTTTTGGGCTACATGGTGTCCATATTGTGTAAGAGAAATGCCAGATTTAAACAGATTATATCTTGAAAACAAAGACGATAACTTTGTAGTTTTAGGCATAGATGTTGCAGAGAATAAATCTAAAGTAGAAAACTTTGTAAAGGAAGGAGGATATGAATTTCCTATTTTATTAGACAAGACAGGTAAAGTTGCTAGAGATTATCTAGTTAGTGGCTTGCCTATGTCAGTTATATTAGATGAAGAGGGAAGAATCAGAGCTATACAATTAGGCATGATGACATACCCGCAGATGAAGGAAATGTTAGATAGTGTAAGGAGCAAGTGATAGTATGAATTCTTACTTCTTTATATATAAATCAATAGGGATTAGTTGGTTTTTGTTTTTAACTATAATTTCAATAATTATTAGTTATTATATAACTATTTTTATAGGTAAGGATAGAGGATTTAAGAAAAATGAAGCAGAGGATATATTTTTTATATTGGTTATATCAGGATTTATTGGAGCTAGATTAGGTTATGTTGTATGTAATTTAGATTTATATAAGGGACATTTAAAATATATTTTTTCTATAAATCATATAAATCTAAGCTTGCTTGGAGGAGTTATAGCAGGTCTGATTACACTGATAATTATATCAAAGAAAAATAAATTCTCTTTTTATTATTTGTTTAAAATATTTCTGATTCCATTTTATTTTAGTATGTCTTTAGCAATATGGTTTTTGTTTTTTGAAGGTCGTTTAATTGGTAAAGAGTATAATGGGTTTTTATCCATATATCATTTATCTGCTTACAGGCATCCAGTTGTACTTTATTTGTCACTTATATTTATTGTTGGATTAGTCATAGAAGCAATAAATATAAAAAGAAGAATTTTAGGGAAGTATATTTCTTATTTAGTTTTCGTTTTAATTTTGATAAGTTACTATTTAATCAGGATAAAATTAGCAATCTGATATGAGAATAATTAAAATAGATTGACTTAGACTAATAAATGTATTAGAATTATGTTTAGAAAATACCCTTATAGGGTATATAAATTAATAAAGATAAACTTATGTATGAAAATAAAGTGATTGTTTATGTATGAGACTTGTTTTCATAATAGTTATGATAGGAGGATAGTAATGAAGGTAGAAATAACACAAGTAGCTCAAGAAAAACTAAAAGAAATAATGGAAGAAAAAGGAGCAGCATCTCAAAGTGTAAGGATATATATTGCAGGCTTTGGATGAGGTGGTCCAAGTTTTGGGCTTGCTCTGGATGAGCAGAAAGAAAATGACAAAAGCTATGAAGCAGGAGACATTAAATTTGTAGTAGATAAAGATGTTGCTTCTCAATTTGATTATTTTAATATCGACTATCTAAATGATTGGTTAAGAAGAGGATTTTATATTACTACAAATGGAGGACATTCTTCTTGTTAATCTAAAAGCAGAACCGATTAGGTTCTGCTTTTTTCTTTTGTTGATGATAGACTCATACTTTTGGATATTTATGAAAAATAAAGTGAATGCTTGTAAGAATTTAGTTAGAAAACTAGATGAAAATTTTTTAGAAAATCCGTGGGCTTAGCATGGACGCTAAGCCAGCTTCCAGAGTCAGGACGATTCATTGGAAGCGTTAGGATTTTCAAAAAATTTGAATCTAAAGTTTTCTCTAAATTATTACGCATGAGTCTTATTTTCATAATCCATAGGAAATTATATACCTTATTAAATTGTAAATAATTTTAAATATAATTTCCGTTTATGGATATAGGCAAAATCTTCCTTATAATTTATTTAAATTGAAGATTTTGTTCTAAATATAAAATTATTTTTTAAAAATAGTATATACAAAAACGTCAATTCCATCTATATTTTCTGCTGTAGCCTGTAGCTTAAAATTTGGATTTAGCCCATTTACAAAAGCTTCTTTCCAGGCCCTATCTAGATCATACATTATACTATGATTTATTTTGTACTCTCTCCAGGTATCAATTAAAATCTGTTTTTTTACATAGAATTTCACTGTGTTATTATCTTTATGAGTTATATTATAACTGCTTTTTAAACTTCCATCTAAATTATAATTTTTAAGTATTTTATAAATATCTTCTGCTAATTTTATATTGTAATTTTCCTTTAATTTTTTTCCCCAACTATAGCCATGACGTTCATATACATATGTTGTTAATTCTAAGCCTGCTCTTTTCCAATTGTTCAATACTGCTTTTACTAATTTTAAATAGTTATTTCTAATATCAGTTAAATTATTTTTTTTATCTTCTTCAAGAGGAATGAATTTTTTAATTAAGGGATTAATAATATCATTTGGGAAATTGATTTTAAAAGCTTTTATTATACTATCTTCCATGCTTTTTAAAAGTTTTAGTTTTATTGAAATTATATCTTCATTATTATACAAAATATCACCTTCCTGTAATACATAAATGGAAACTTGTATTGTTAAACTATTTAATAAACCTATTTTTATATTAACCAGAAATTTATTAAATATCATGCAAAAAAATATTTGATAAAAAAGAAAAGGTATGCTACAATATAACCACACCCCACATGGGGTGGGGTAGAAAGGAGGAAGGTTATGGATTATAATAAGATAACTTTGAAAATAGAGGGTATGACATGAGCATCTTGTGCTAAAAGGGTAGAGGATGCTCTATCAAAATTAAACGGAGTAAAGTTAGCTGTTGTAAATCTTATTGCTGAAAAGGCTACTATAGAGTATGATTCAAAAGTACTTAATGTAGAAGATATAGTTAAATCCATTGAAAAAACAGGATATAAAGTACCAATTAAGAATATTAACCTTAAGGTTGAAGGAATGACTTGCGCTGCTTGCTCTGCAAGAGTTGAAAAAGTATTAAACAAAATAGATGGAGTAAAAAATGCTAATGTAAATCTTACGATGGAAAAAGCAACTATTGAAATCTATGAAGGAGCTATCGAAAATGCAGAACTTATAAAAGCTATAGAGAAAGCAGGATATAAAGCGTTTGAAGAAGATGAGAAAGACGAAGAAGATAGTAAAAAGAGAGTAAAGGAAATTAATCATTTAAAAAGACTTTTTACAGCATCTGTAATATTAAGTATACCCTTATTATCAACAATGTTCTTTCATATGGCAGGGATACACACTATATTAGACAATGGATATGTACAACTTGCATTGGCTACTCCAGTACAATTTATTATTGGGTATAGGTTTTATAAAGGAGCATATCACTCTTTAAAAGGTGGAGGAGCCAATATGGATGTTTTGGTAGCTTTAGGTACTTCATCGGCGTATTTTTACAGTCTTTATAACTTGATTGCAGGGGTTAGAGAATATTATTTTGAAGCATCTGCAGTTATTATAACTTTAATTTTATTAGGAAAGATGCTGGAGTCGATTGCTAAAGGCAGAACATCTGAAGCTATAAAGAAGCTTATGAATTTGCAGGCTAAAACGGCTAAAGTAATAAGAGATGGAAAAGAATTAGATATACCTATAGAAGAAGTTGTGGTTGGAGATACCGTAATAGTACGTCCTGGAGAAAAGATTCCTGTTGATGGTATTGTTATCGAGGGAAGTTCTTCTGTAGATGAATCTATGCTTACAGGAGAAAGTATTCCAGTAGATAAAAAAGAAGGGGACGAAGTTATTGGAGCTACAATAAATAAACATGGAACATTTAAGTTTAAAGCTACAAAAGTAGGAAAAGATACAGTATTATCGCAGATAATTAAACTAGTTGAAGAGGCTCAAGGTTCTAAAGCTCCTGTACAGAGATTAGCTGATAAAGTAGCAGGTATATTTGTGCCGACTGTCGTAGGGATAGCTATTTTGACATTTATAGCATGGTACTTTGCAGATGGAGATTTTGCTAATGCTTTAATTAATGCAGTAGCAGTTTTGGTTATAGCTTGTCCTTGTGCATTAGGACTTGCAACTCCAACTGCTATAATGGTTGGGACAGGAAAAGGAGCTGAGAATGGTATATTGATAAAAGGAGGAGAATATCTAGAAAAAACACATCAGATAAATACACTGATATTTGATAAAACGGGAACTATAACAAAAGGTGAACCAGAAGTAACAGATATAATAAGCTTTACTAATTCTAAAGAAAATATCTTAAAGTTCGCAGCAATTGCCGAAAAAGCATCTGAACATCCTTTAGGTCAAGCAATTGTAAAAAAAGGTGAAGAAAGTGGCATAAAATTGATTGATCCAGAGAAGTTTAATGCAATACCAGGACATGGTATATTTGCAGTTGTAGAAGGTAAAGAAATATATCTGGGTAACAGGAAATTGATGAAAGATAAAAATATTGATATAGAAGATATTGAGGATGAAATTATAAAACTTGAGAATCAAGGAAAAACTGCAATGCTATTATCAGTAAATGGTAGAATAGAAGGGATTATTGCTGTAGCAGATACGGTAAAAGAACATTCAAAGGAAGCTATTAAAGAGCTTAAATCAATGGGAATAGAAGTTTATATGATTACAGGTGATAATGAAAGAACTGCTAAAGCTATAGCTAAAGAAGTAGGTATAGAAAATGTGATTGCTGAAGTTTTACCTGAACATAAGGCAGAGAAAGTAGAAAAACTAAAAGCGCAAGGAAAAAAAGTAGGCATGGTTGGAGATGGTATAAATGATGCTCCTGCTTTGGTAGCAGCTGATATTGGATTTGCTATCGGGACAGGTACGGATGTTGCTATAGAAGCTGCCGATATAACTTTAATGAAAGGCGATTTAAGAGATATAGTATTAGCTATTAGATTAAGCAGAAAAACTATGAGAACTATAAAGCAGAATCTTTTCTGGGCATTTTTCTATAACACTGCAGGAATTCCATTAGCTTCTTTAGGATTTTTGAATCCTATGATAGCTGGTGCAGCTATGGCTTTTAGTTCTGTTTCAGTTGTATCAAATTCACTAAGATTAAAGAGATTTAAATAAATTGTATAAGGTAGATTTTGTCTATATCCATTACGGAAATTATATTTAAAATTATCCGTAGTTTAATAAGGAATATAATTTCCTATGGATTATAAAAAAATAAAAGAAAGGGTGCATCATATGACAAAAGTATTATTTATTGAGGGAATGAGTTGTAACCACTGTGCTATGGCGGTAAAAAAAGCGTTAAGTGAAGTTGAAGGAGTAATATCAGTAGAAGTAGATTTAGAAGGTAAAAAGGCAGTAGTTGAGCTTTCTAAAGAAGTAGAAGAAAATATATTAAAGGATGCAGTAACTTCAGCAGGATATGAAGTTGTTGATACTAGGTAGTGGGGCGAGATATTATGAATGAAGGTAGAAAGAAAGCATTAAATTTGCTTAAAACTTCAAAAGGACAAATTGAAGGAATAATAAGAATGATTGAAAATGATAGATATTGCGTTGATATTTCTAAGCAAATACTTGCTGTTCAAGCGTTGCTTAAAAAGGCAAACTTGAATATAATAGATCAACATATAAAACATTGTGTAAAAGAAGCTGTTCTTAAAGGAGAAGGTGACGAAAAAATTGATGAAATTATTAACATATTAGACAAGTATGTAAAGTAGATTGTAACTAATTTAAATCCTTGTGAATATCTTAAAGCAAAGATAGATATTCGCAAGGAGGCCGATTATATGTATCCGTTTATGAGGACGCATGTTCATAAATATAAAGGCAGAACATCTTATAATAAAGGTCATTTGCATGAATTTCATGGGATAACTAGTGAACCTATACCTTTGTGGAGGGGCCATGTTCACTTTTATAAAGGATATACAACAATTAATAAAAAGCATAAGCATTATTATATGGGATTTACAAGTGGACCTATCAAAGTGCCAGGAGGTCATGTTCATTATATTAATGGGAGAACAAGCTATAATAAAGAACACAGTCACAAATATGTAGACAAAACTTCAAAACAAAAATATAGATACTAATAGGATGCGGCTTCAAGCCGCATTTTTTTCTTGCATTTGTCTATGTTTTCGAATATGATATAAATGTATTTAAATATAATGTTAATATAAACCTGGTTAGGAGAGGCTACTATATAGAAATACGCCACTGCCCAGAAACATCCAGAGATGCCAATGGGTAAACAGGGATAATCGAGAAGGTTATACCTAATGTGGCTGGGTCAGCCCTAAGCTATATAGAGCTAAAACCCAACAGGTGCAGGTAGACCCTTCACTTGTTTGGAGGGTTTTTTAATGCATTAAAATAATATTTTTCTGTAATACTATAATTGCTTATTTTTATAATCTATAGGAAATTATATTCTTCATTATGTAGATAATTTTAAATATAATTTCCGCTTATGGATATAGGCAAAATTTTCCTTAATAATATTTATTTAAATCGAAGATTTTGTTTTGAAAGGGTGGTGATGGTTATGGACTCTGGTCCTATACCTGGGATTAACTTTAAAAAAATTATATTTAGAAGAGCCATAACCTTGCCACTTGGGAGTGTGTGGCTCTTCTAAAAGGAGGGAGAAATAAATGAAGGAAAGAATTACTAAACTTATAAACGAAAAAAGATATGTTGAAGCCAAAAAAGAAGTCACAAAACTGAATGTAGTAGATATTGCAGAGCTTTTGGAAGAGCTGGATAAAAGTTCGTATTTAATATTATTTAGAATATTGCCCAAGGACATGGCGGCTGAGGTTTTTTCATATCTATCATATGAACAACAGCGATATATCATAGATTCGATAACAGACAAGGAGATAAAAAGCATAGTAGATGAGTTGTTCTTTGACGATATGATAGATATTATAGAAGAAATGCCTTCAAATGTTGTAAAGAAAATATTGAAAAACACAAAAGAGGAAGAAAGAATATTAATCAATCAGTTTTTGAATTATCCAGAGAATTCAGCTGGTAGTCTTATGACAATAGAATATGTTGACCTTAAAAAGGAAATGACAGTTAAACAGGCAATAGACCATATAAAAAAGACAGGTGTTGATAAAGAGACTATATATACTTGTTATGTTACAGATAAAAATAGAAAACTTGAAGGCTTAGTATCTTTGAGAAAATTGGTTATAAGTGACGATGATAAAACAGTTGGCGAAATAATGGAGAAAGATATAATATATGTAAATACTCATGATGACCAAGAAGAGATAGCTTATTTATTTAAAAAATATGACTTAATGGCAATTCCTGTTGTTGATAAAGAAAGTAGGTTAACAGGTATTATTACAATTGATGATATAGTTGATGTTATTGAGCAGGAAAACACAGAGGACTTCCAAAAAATGGCGGCTATGTCTCCATCAGAAGAAGAGTATCTTGAAACTAGTGTTTTAACACTAGCAAAACATAGAATTACATGGCTTTTAATTCTTATGATATCTGCTACATTTACAGGCAGTATTATTAGGAAATTTGAAGAAGTGTTGCAGTCTGTTGTTATATTAGCTGCATTTATCCCTATGCTTATGGATACAGGAGGAAATGCTGGAGCTCAAACTTCTACATTGATAATAAGGGGTATGGCTTTAGGTGAGATAGAAATAAAAGATATTTTGAAAGTTATGTGGAAAGAATTAAGAGTTAGTGCAGTAGTAGGAGTTATTTTGTCTTTAGTGAATTTTGTGAGGATTTATTATCTAGAGAAGGTTAGCTTTGAAGTTGCAATAACTGTATGCTCGACTTTGTTTTTTACTATCGTTTTAGCTAAGATAGTAGGAGCTATGCTTCCAATAGGAGCAAGAAAACTAAAATTAGACCCAGCAATTATGGCTAGCCCTTTGATAACTACAATTGTAGATGCAGTTGCATTAATACTATATTTTTCAATGGCTTCATGGATACTAGGGCTATAAAAGGGGGTATTCCCCCTTTTTGTATTTATAAACCCTGATTTTTTCTTTACCTTGACATAAAAAAGGTACTAATATAAAATTTGGTTTAAGTAAATTTATTAGAGGTGATGAAATTGGTTTTAGATCAAAATAAAACACCGTTATTTGATGCGTTAAAGGAATATCATAAAAGAAATGTTATCCCTTTTGATGTTCCAGGTCATAAACATGGCAAAGGGTTAAGAGAATTTGGTGACTTTGTTGGTAATAAAGTCTTAGAGATAGATGTTAATTCAATGAAGCCCCTTGATAATATTAGTAATCCTATTGGTGTAATAAAAGAGGCTGAAGAATTAGCAGCTGAAGCATATTGGGCCGACCATGCATTTTTTCTTGTTAATGGCACTACATCAGGAGTACAAGCAATGATTATGAGTGTTTGTATGCCTGGTGACAAAATTATATTACCAAGGAATGCACATAAGTCAGCTATAAATGGTCTTATATTAAGTGGAGCACAACCTATATATATACAACCCGAAATAAATAATAAACTTGGTATTGCTATGGGAGTATCTTTAGAAAGTGTAGAAAAGGCTATAGCTAAACACCCAGATGCTAAGGCTATATTTTTAATAAATCCAACATATTATGGAGCCACATCAGATATCAAAAAGATAGTAAGATTAGCACATAAGCATGGGATGGCAGTTTTAGTTGATGAAGCACATGGTGCGCATTTTAAATTTCATCCAGAATTACCGTATGATGCAATGGAGTTAGGAGCAGACATGTGTGCTGTTAGCATTCATAAAACTGGAGGTTCATTAACTCAAAGTTCACTTTTATTGTTGAAAGAAGGATTAATTGAAAAGAAAATGGTTAGAACTGTACTAAATCTTACGCAGACAACTAGTGCATCGTATTTATTAATGTCGAGTATAGATGTAGCAAGGAAAATGCTAGCAGTACATGGTGAAGAAGTATTTACTAGAGTATTAAAGCTTTGCAGAGATGCAAGAAATGAAATAAATAATATAGATGGATTGTACGCTTTTGGTAAGGAGTTAGTAGGAACACCGGGAGTTTATGATTTTGATGAATCAAAGCTGGGTATAAATGTTACAGGACTTGGTATTACAGGATTCGAGGCTTATGATATATTGAGAGATGAATATAATATACAGGTTGAATTAGGAGATGTTTTTAACATATTAGCTATAGTAAGTGTTGGAGATACTGAAGAGTCTGTAAATGCATTAGTTGAAGCACTTAAAAGTATGAGTGTAAAATATAAAGGAGATAAAAAAAGATTTGAAAATGTTATGTTAGAAAATCCTGAAGTTATAGTTTCGCCAAGAGATGCATTTTATAGCAATAAGAAAGTTGTTAAATTGGAAGACGCTGTAGGTGAAATAAGTGGTGAGTCAATTATGGTTTATCCTCCAGGAATTCCTATTGTAACTCCTGGTGAAAGAATTAGTAAAGAGATAATTGAGTATGTAAAATTATTAAAAAGTCAGCATAGTTTACTGCAAGGTACAGAGGATCCTTATGTAGAATATATTAAGGTGTTGGGAATGTAGTTAAAAGGCACACATATGTGAGAAATACATATGTGTGCCTTTTCTTCTGTACTTTTTTGCTAATTCACGATAAAACTTTTCTTTTCATACAATATATTATACCAACCTATATTTTGAGTAGACAAATTATGCGAATCAGTCTGCGTAAAGGGGTGACTATAATTGATTGATGATAGATTTATATATTTGAAAATATATTCTAGCAATGAGAAGAAAGTTATCATAAAAAAATTAGATGAAATTGTGAAATATGTAGCAGCAGCTCAGCTTCCTAATTCTATTGAAAATATACATCCAGAGTTTGTAAAAGTTCAAGTAATACTAGCTAGAACGAATTTAGCAAGAAAAATGAGAATGTTTGGAGGAAAAGGATGCTTAAAATATTCAGATTGTGATATATGTGATGAAGGTCATTGTATTACTATTTTATATGATGATGAACTTAAGAGGATATGGAAAGATAGATATAATAAAATAATTAGCATTATTGAAGAGAGTATCAAAGCAACAGAGGGATTAGTAATAACTATGAATAATAGACCTATAATAGCTGAATTTCATAACACGTGTGGAGGTGCTACTGAAAATTCAGAGAATGTTATAGGAAATAGAGTAATGTATTTAAGAAAAGTGTTATGTGATTATTGTTTAAATTCTCCCAATTGGGAAGGATATAAGGAAATTTCGATAGAGGAAATTGAAGAGAAACTAAAAGTAAGGTTTCCAAATTTGACACCAACATTAAAAATTGATATGAAGGGTTTTATAGAGGAAATAGACAGAGATGATGAAGGGAGAATAACAAGTATTAAAATAGGTGGAAAGGTATTTAAAGGTACTGAAGTTAAGGAAATATTAGGACTTGATTCTACTAGATTTAGTATTGCACCTAAGATACTGGGGGTTAAAACTCGTGGACAGGGGGATGGTTTAGGGCTTTGTCAGTATGGAGCAAATCAAATGGCTTTAATGGGTTTTAAGTTTGATGATATTATAAATTATTATTTTACAGGGGTTGAAATTAGAAAAATTGAAAAACCATGTATAAAAAAGCCTTTAAAAGAGAAAATATTAGTAATTGACCCAGGACATGGTGGAGATGATAATATTGGAGCGGAAGGTCCTGGAGGATTAAGAGAAAAGGATGTGGTTTTAAAAATAAGTAAAAGATTAAAGGAGTTTTTGGAAAATCTAGGAGCGACAGTTTATTTAACTAGAGATGAGGACGAGTATGTATCTTTAAATAAAAGGGCAGAATTAGCTAATAAAATCAGGCCCAATTTTTTTATAAGCATTCATCTTAATTCTTTTTCTAATTCATTAATTCGAGGGTGTGAAATGTATTACTATAAAGGCGATAGGGAAAGTCTAGGGTTGGCGAAATGTATTATGAATAGTATGGTAAAAAACCTTGATGTAATAAACAGAGGTATAAAAGTAGCTGCCTTTTTTCTTCTAAGAGAGGTAGGTACAAGTTCGCTTCATATAGATATTGATTATGTAACTAATCCTGAGGTTGAAAAATTACTCAAAAATAATGAATATATCGACAAAATAGCAGAATCTATTACTCAAGGTATAGTCGAATATTATAAGTTTTAGAAGATATGAGGAGTATTACTGCGTTAATTGGCTGAATTTAGAGTTTGACAAACTTGACTAAAACTAGTATAATTAATTATTTGACTTTTTTGCAATAATGTGATAATATTTATACGTATATTTTGAAAGAAGGTGATTGCTTGGTGAAAAAAAATTCCCTTGATAAGATCAGGGAGAATGTTAAGTCTTATGTTGGAGAAAAAGTAAGGCTAAAGGCTAACAAGGGCAGAAAGAAGACGACTATAAGAGAGGGCGTATTAGAGAGTGTTTATCCAAGCATATTCGTAGTAAAAATTGATGGAGGATATAATACAGTAAGACGAGTATCATATAGCTATTCAGATATACTTACAGAAACAGTTGAAGTAATAGTATGTAGAGATGAAAAGAAAATACAAATTAGTTAAATTAGTAAACCGCCATATTCTGGCGGATTTACTTTTTGATGGGTGTGTAGCTTTAAAGTCAATAATTTAGTATAATTTATTAAAGAACTTCTATACTTGAATACATAATAAAGGGGAGGATTTAATGAGGAAAAATTTAGCAATTATATTTATTTTATTAATTTTTATAGTGACTGGTTGTAAAGAAAATGTATTAGAGCAATCAAGTATAATAGAAACTACTAAAGCAGATGAAATTGAAGATCAAAAAGCTATTGAGATAGATAAAGAGCAAAATGAAGAAAAAGAAGTTGTAAAAGAAGAACCTGAAGTATTCGTTGGACAAGCCTTAGATACCATAGATAAGGATGGTTTTATTGAAGTATACGAAGAAAAAAATAAAAAAAGTAATATTATATATAAATTTAAAGATTATGAAGAAGTCAAGCTATTAGAGACTTTACCTTATGGATGGTTTAAAGTAATGCTAGAAGATGGAAGAGAGGGTTATGTAGATTCAAGATATATAAGAACTAAAGAAATTCCTCCTCATGAGTTTAATGAGAAAATAGAGGGTTATGTTTTAGTTTTTAATACCGATGAGCAAATTTTAAGAATTTATAAAGATGGAGAATTGATAAAAGAATCTTTAGCATCTAGTGGTACATGGGACCATTTTACACCAAAAGGTATATTTGAAATAGAAGAGGGTAGAAGAGGAAAATGGTTTTACACTCCTAGGTTTAAACAGGGGGGTAAATACTGGGTTGGTTTTAAAGGAACATATTTATTCCATTCTGTTCCTTTTACCGAAGATGGTAAAATAATAGAAGAAGAGAAAGAAAAATTAGGTACACCGGCAAGCCATGGATGTATAAGACTTCCTGTTGATGTAGCTAAATATATTTATGAAAACATCCCTGCAGGGTCTTTAGTGTTGATATATTAAATTGGGTACTTGATGCTGGATACTAGGTACTGAGGATTATGGTAACTGGAAGTGATGGACTTGCTTCGGATTGTTTTTAGTATTTTTTAAGCTTATTATAATGTTATATTGTAAACTGTTTAACTCCGGGTATGAAGCTCGGAGTTTTTTTAATCCATAGGGAATTATATTCCTTGTTAAGCTATGGGTAATTTTGAATATAATTTCAGCAATGGATATAGGCAAAATCTTCCTTGATTTATTTAAATCGAAGATTTTGTTCTTGTTTGAAAAATATAAGTTAAAAAAATAAATATACTTATTGCACCTAGTATCAAGTACCTAGTATCAAGTACCTAATATCTAATTATTTATGCATAACAAAAAAGCTTGTACATATAATGTAATGTAATGCATAAGAACAAACTTTTTCAAGAACTTCTAAGAAGAAAGAGGGGGTTTTGTGAAAGAGAAAGTTTTAAGGTGGATGGGGAATATAATAATTTTTCTTTTAATAGCATCTATATTATCGCTATTCTATACCCGAATAAAACACAAAAATGATAAAAACTATGTACCTTCAGTTTTTGGGATAAAGTTTATGACTGTTCTATCTGGAAGTATGCAGCCTAATATTGAAGTTGGGGATTTAGTTGTTATAAAGCCTATAGTACCTAAAAACATAAAAAAAGGAGATGTTATTACATACAGATTAACTGATAATATATTTATTACACATAGAGTTATAGATATCATACATGATAACGATGAGTACTTATTTATAACAAAAGGTGATGCTAATAACATTGAAGACGATGAAAAAATCAATTCTAGTCAACTGGTAGGTAAAGTATTTTTAGTTATTCCTAATGGAAGATATATATTTTATTTTTTGAAAAAGCCAATAGTTTTTACTTTTTTAATATTAATATTATTGATCATATTTTTAGGAGGTGAAATGAAAATATTTTATCTTAAGAAAGGGGGAGATTAACATTGAAAAAAAGATTGGTTTTAATAATGATATTAATAGGTTTATTAGCTTTTGGAATAGGAATGGGAACATATGCATGGTTTACAAGTAGTGTTACAAGTACAAATAATGTATTTAAAACTGGTACATTAAAAATAAAAAATCCTGGTAATGGGGTATTTGCTTCAGGTATATTAAATGTAAATAACATCTATCCAGGATGGATTGGACAAAAAGATATTACAATAACAAATGCTGGAACATTAGATTTTAAATTTAAATTATACAATATAACTTTAAAATCTCCAGATAATTCTTCAGATAACATATTATATAGTGGGGAATATGGTCTTAGAGTCAGTTTTGATAACAAAACTTGGTATAAAGTTAATGAAATAAAAAATTATGAATTCGGAGAGATAACTACTGATCAAGGCACGAAAACTATTACTGTTTACTATAAATTGCCTAAAGCAGCAGGAAATGATTATCAAGGCAAATCTGTTACTTTAGAATTCAATTTCGTAGCTACACAAACAGAAAATAAAGGCTGGTCAGAATAATATAGGCTTATTAGCGTTTTATCATTAGTAGTAGCGGAGAATTAATTCTCCGCTACTACTAATCTACTGATTCAATTTTACATTTTTAATCTAGTATCTAGTACCAAGTACCCAGTACCTAATCTAGTACCCAGTACCAAGTACCTAGTACCTACAAAACATATAAGGTGGTGAAAAAAATAACTTAATAATGAAAATATCAATTAAAAATATAATATGTAAGTTTTTGATATTAATGATTATAATAGGCTCGATATTGTTTATAAATCAAAGTATTGCTTATGGAGAGAATATCCCTGATGTTATATTATACATACATGGAGAAAAGTCTATTGGAGGACCGATATTTCATCAAAAGGGAAACTTGACTGATGGATATTTAGCTCCTGGAGTTACTGTATCAGGGACTTTAAGAATTTATAATAATTACTCAGAAAGAATAAATGTAAAAAATTTAGCTTTGACAATAGAACTAGAGAAATTACAAGGGGATAATTACTATCAAGTTAAAGATGAAAATTTATACGAAGTGTTTGCAAAGAATATGAAGTTAACTATTAAAAGAGGAAAAATGCTGATATTTACTAAAACTATATATAATAAAAGCTTTTATGAAATGATGTATAAGAAAAATAATGAAGATTACAAGGGATATGATTTATCCGTATTAGATTGCTTTAATATAAATAAAAATGATTATATAGACCTAGAATACATAGTACATATGGATGAAAATGCAGGAAATGAATTACAGGGCATTAAAGCAACTGTAAATTTCCTTATAAATGTGAACGAAAACCCTGTTTATCAAGGAGGTTCTGGGTATACTCCACCAAGCAGTGGAGAAGGATCAGGAGATAATTCGGAAAAAGAAGTTGATGAGGAAATACAGTTAGAAGATGAAAGTGAGAAAAAACAAGAAGTTAATGAGGAATTTATCGATATTAAAGGGCATTGGGCAAAGGATTGTATCCAAGCACTTATAGAGCATAATATAGTAAATGGCTATCCTGATAAAACGATAAGACCTGACAATTTCATAACAAGAGCTGAAGCTGCTGTTCTTATTTGTAGAGCTTTAAACTTAGAAGAAAAAAATAAACTTTTTACTGGTTATATAGATTCTATACCTAAATGGGCTAGAGGTTATGTAATAGCATCGACAGAAAAAGGCATATTTAAAGGATATCCTGGTAGACTTTTTAAAGCCGGTAAGGAAATTACTAGACAAGAGGCGATAGCTGTATTAATGAGAGGTTTTGATAAAAAACTAGGAGAAGAAATACAGATTAAGTTTAAGGACAAAGGTGATATTCAAGACTGGGCTTTAGTATATGTAAAAATGGGAGTTTACTACAAAATAATAAATGGGTATCCAGATAATACCTTTAGACCAAACAATAATATTACAAGAGCTGAGGTATTTACTATGATATGCAAGTTATTAAAATACCATAATGAACATGCCAATTAAGTATAGAGAGATGATAGATTTTAATAACAAGCTAAATATGAGGTGAGAGTAAAGTAAGAATGAGAAAAAGTGAAAAACAAAAAATAAAGAGAATTATATTAAAAGTTATGGGATTTGTTACTGGAGGAACTTTAATATCTATGATTTTATTAATAAATATGGATACATATTCTTGGTTTACAAGTAAAACAACATATGATTTAAGTGTAACTGCAGCTACAACTGAAGATATTTTGGAAAAGATAGAGATTGAAACAATTAACCCGAAAGAGATTATACTCAAAAAAAATAATTCAATAAATATAGAACCAGTAATATATTTTAGTGTAGAAGGAGAGGCATCAGATTATATTTTACATATAAATCCTATAAAACTTAAAACTCATAAAGAATATACAGTACCTATTAATGTAGTTGTGAATTTAAAACAAATTGTTGAGTTATTAAATAAAAATAAAAAAAGAGTTCAAGGTACAATAAGGATTAAATATTTAAACGAATTTATTGATGAAGAAATAAATATTGAATTTGCTAGAAGATACCTTTTAAAAAAGTTTCTTGAGGAATTAGGTATACGATGTTTAAACGAAGAGGATGAATCTGAAATAGAAAAACAATTGAGAAAAGTAATAACGCATATTGTTAAAAAAGAAAGATTGCAAAATAGTAAGTTTTATGAAAAAGAAACTGTAACTGAAGAAGTATATGGAAGCAAATAATAGGCTCTGAGTTTTTGTTCTAAAAAAAGTCTGCATTAATGCTGCAGACTTTTCCATTATTTAAAGTTTCAAATACTACGATATTATCCTAAAAAATAGTGACTTTCTGTATGCTATAATAGACTATAAGGCAAATTATTATAAATAAACTAAAGTATATAATGAAACCTGCTGATTTATATTTCTTCTTTAATGTCGATAAATTTATACCTCGAAGATTTAATAGCATACTCATTATTAATGCTGATATTATAAATGATAACATGTACAATATAACTTTTTTCATATTATCGCAACCTTTATTTGAAAAGAAGTTTCAAAATAACCATAATCATAAAATAAAGTACAAAATCCCCTTTTCTTAAATATTCTTACTTATCTTAAACATTCCTGCAAGAAAAACTTAAATTTAGAAGAATTTACAAATAAATATACAAAAAATATAACTCTATCAAAAGCAAAAGCTAAGGAAAATTTCCTTAGCTTTTGCTTACTTGATTTTTATTTAATTTACCTCTTCAGTAACTTTACTACCGAAGAAGTATAATATACCCCATAATATTACTGAACCAATTAAAAGTGAAATATAAGGACTAATACCAAAGCCGACAGGAATAAATCCTACAAAAATAGCTACTAACGCTACTACTAAAGCATAAGGCAATTGCGTTTTTACATGTGCCATATGGTCACAAGCACTAGAAATTGATGACATAATAGTTGTATCAGAAATAGGAGAACAGTGATCTCCGAAAACAGCACCAGTTAATACAGCTCCAACAGTAGGAACTAATAATTCAGTACCTCCTAACTGTATAGCTAGAGGTATAGCTAAAGGCATAACTATAGAATTAGCTCCCCAAGATGTACCAGTTGCAAAAGCAGTTATTGCTGGTATTATAAACATCATTAAAGGTAATAAATAAGCCGGTAGAGAGCTTTTTAAAATGTTGGCTATAAATTCAGCTGTTCCAAGATTATCATTAACTCCACCTAAAGACCAAGCTAAGATTAATATTATAGATGCTGTTGTCATAGATTTAACACCAGAAACCCATGCATCTACAATTTCTTTTAAAGATAATAATCTTTGCATTAGAGTCATTATAGCAGCAATTAAGCTACCACCAAAAGAAGCCCACAATAAAACTACGCTTGAATCAGCATTTCCAAATGCATCTCTTATTGAGCCACTTTCAAGGCCACCTCCATTAATATATAGACCAACTACTGTTATTAATAAAACAGATATAATAGGAATTATTGCATTATACCATCTTTCGTATTTTACTTTTGTATTTAATGATGATATTTCATCTGAAACTAAAGGTGTAGCATTGTCATCTAAAACTTTTCCTGTTTTATATGCCCTTTTTTCAGCTTTAGCCATGGCTCCGAAATCGCGTCCTGTGAATATTATAATTAAAACGAAAATCAATGCTAATAAGCTATAGAATCTATAAGGTATAGTTTGTAGAAAAACATTATAAGCGTTTAAATCTATATTAATCTTAGCTAAGCTATCTCTTATTAATCCAGTTTCAAAACCTATCCATGTAGATACTAATGCTATACTTGCAACTGGAGCGGCAGTTGAATCGACTATATAAGCTAATTTTTCTCTTGAAATTTTCATTTTATCAGTGATACTTCTCATAGTATTACCAACGATAAGAGTATTAGCATAATCATCGAAGAAAATCAATATACCCATTAACCAAGTTGCAAATAGTGTAGATTTGCTATTTTTTGCTTTGGAAACTATAAGCTTAGCAATTCCATTTGTACCTCCATTTTTACTTAAGATACCTATAAGTCCTCCTATAGAAAGACTGAAAACTAAAATAGATGCATTCCAAGTATCGGCTAATGAACCAACAATATATGTGTTTAATGTTTCTGAAAAACCAGTTAATGGATTAAATCCAGTTAGTATAGTAGCGCCTACGAAAACAGATACAAATAGTGATAAAAGTACTTCTTGAGTAATCCATGAAAGGATTATTGCCAGTATTGGTGGTATGATTGAAAGCCATCCATATTGCATAAATATTCCTCCTTCATATTTAGTAGTTCGTATTTTGATAAATTTAGTTGCCAGAGAACAGCTATCAGCTATTTGCTGCTTATCATTCGATATTCGTCATTCGATTTCCGATGTTCGTAGTTCGACTATCTAAATGCGAATAGCGAATGACGAATAGCTAGTAATTAATTTTTAATTTTACATTTTCAATTTTTCATTTCTTATATTTCTGTTCCCTGTTTTCAAATAATAAAAAAACACCTGATAGGCTTATCAGGTGCTACTTTCAAAAAAAGTATGAACCAAGCCCATCCCTCCTTTTTGCCCAGTGTGAGATAGCGCTCCATCAGGATATCGGGCAATTATCCTGATGACAGTCCTACACCTATTCGATGCAGGCCCAGCCTTAGATTTTGGATATCTAAGACTTCGGCGACAGCTCCTTTCACTATATTTCATAGGCTTCCGGCCTCCCTATAGCTACTCTTAGATGTCGCGCCTCTACCTCACCCCTTTGAGGGATGAGGTCATATTTATTTGTGATGTATTATAATTTAACATGTATAAATATAAAAGTCAATAGTAAATTGTTGGGAGGAAAAGTTGAAAAAAAAACTATTGACATTTTAGAAAAAAGTAGTATATTTATTATATGTAAACTTAGAGTTTAGTTTTATAATCCATAGGAAATTATATATCTTATTAAATATAGATAAGAACAGGTATAATTTCCGTTTATGGATTTCAACAAAATTCACCTGAATTTATTTAAACGGAAATTTTGTTATTAAATTAATGGCAAAAATTTTTTTGCTATCTAGTTTAGCATTTTTAAACTTTTCATATAGTATCACTTGATTAGGGGTGTGACTGTGGATATTGGTAATAAAATAAAAAGGCTAAGAATGCTGAATGGACTAACTCAGCAGGAACTAGCTCAAAGATGTGATTTAACTAAAGGTTTTATATCACAAATCGAAAGGAATTTGACTTCGCCGTCTATTGCAACATTAATGGATATATTAGAAGCTTTAGGAACTGATATTAGGAACTTTTTTAATGAAGTTGAAAATGATAAAGTTGTGTATACAAAAGAAGATATATTTTCAAGTGAAAATGAAGAACTAGGTCACATTATCGAATGGCTTATTCCTAATGCACAAAAGAATAATATGGAGCCTATACTTCTTACGTTAGAAAGTGGAGGTACAAGTAATATAGAGAATCCTCATGAAGGAGAAGAATTTGGATATGTTTTATCTGGAAGCATTTATTTAAATTTAGGAGATAACAAATACAAAGTGAACAAAGGAGAAAGTTTTTATTTTAAGTCAGATAAGAAGCATTTTATTGAAAATAGTTTTAAGAGAAAAGCTGTTATACTTTGGGTGACTTGTCCGCCGAGTTTTTAGCAAGATATTCAAATTAACATTCTTTGATAGAAAGGAGAAGTCTTATGAAAATAGAACAATTAGGAAGACATATTTTAGCAGAGTTTTATAACTGTGATAAAGATATATTAAATGATCATGCCTTAATAGAGAAATATATGAATGAAGCAGCTATTGAAGCAAAGGCAACAATAGTAAAGAGCGTATTTCATTTATTCAATCCATGGGGAGTAAGTGGAGTTGTAGTAATACAAGAATCTCATCTTACAATTCATACTTGGCCAGAATATGGATACGCTGCAGTTGATTTATTTACATGTGGAGATGAAGTAGATCCATGGATTGCTTTTGATTACTTAAAAGAAAAATTAAAGGCTGAAAAAACAGAAACACAGGAAGTTCCAAGAGGAATAGTAGAGAAAATAAAAAGATTTTCAGATGGTAAACTAGATGATATAAAAGTTAAACACAAACCAGATGTTGTAAATGCATAATTTTTAATATACGAAAAAAAATAAAGCCGAGGGCAATCTCGGCTTTAGAAATTATAGGAGAAATAGTTCATAGCCAATTGACTAATAACTAAAAACTAATAACTAAATAAGGAGGAATTTTAAAATGGAATTATGGTTTACTGAAGAACATACTGACTATGCTAAATTTTCTTTTAAAGTAAAAAAACATCTTTATTCAGAAAAGAGTCCTTTTCAACAAGTAGATTTTATAGATACATATGAATTTGGTAAGGTGCTTTTATTAGATGGGCTTGTTATGGTAACAGAAAAGGACGAATTTATATATCATGATATGATAACTCATGTTGCTATGGCTACAAATCCTGAAATTAAGAGGGTTTTAGTTATAGGTGGTGGAGATGGTGGAACAGTAAGAGAATTGACTAGATATAATACAATAGAGAAAATTGATATGGTTGAAATAGACGAGCTAGTTGTTAAAGCTTCAAGAGAGTTCTTGCCACTAACTTCATCTAAACTAGATGATGAGAGAGTAACTTTATACTTTGAAGATGGAATAAAGTTTGTAGAAGATAAGGAAAATGAGTATGATTTAATCATTGTAGATTCAACAGACCCGATAGGACCAGGAGAAGGGTTATTTACTACAGAGTTTTATAAGAATTGCTATAAGGCATTAAGTGATAAAGGTATACTTGTTAATCAAAATGAAAGTCCTTACTATGAAAGAGATGCTAAGGCTATGCTAAGAGCAACAGGTAAATTGAAGAAAATTTTCCCTATAGTAGAAGTATACCAATTCCATATGCCTACATATCCATCAGGACACTGGTTATTTGGATTTGCATCAAAATCATTACACCCAATTAAAGATTTTAAACCAGAAGAGTGGAAGAAATTCAACCTAAAAACTAAGTATTACAATACAGACATACACGTAGGAGCATTTGCTTTACCAACTTACGTTAAGGAGATGATTGAAACTGGTGTTAAATAAAAATATTCATACATTTATAGGATTTGACAGTGAATATGAAGAATCACAAATAGTAGTTTTTGGAGCCCCCTTTGATGGGACGACTTCTTTTAGACCAGGAACGCGATTTGCTCCTGCTATAATGAGAAATGAATCATATGGATTAGAGACATATAGCCCTTATCTTGACAAGGATTTAACTGATATAAAAGTTTATGATGCTGGTGATTTAGAATTTCCGTTTGGAAATACAGAAAAAGTGTTGGATATGATAAAAGAGTTTACGAAGAATGTTTTAAATGATGGTAAAATACCTGTTATGATAGGTGGAGAGCATTTAGTAACTTTACCATCTGTTAAAGCAGTTTACGAAAAGTATAAAGACCTTTGTATTTTGCATTTTGATGCCCATACAGATTTAAGAGAGGACTACATGGGTGAAAAATTATCACATGCAACAGTTATAAGAAGAGTTTGGGAATTTCTTGGAGATGGTAGAATATATCAATTTGGAATTAGGTCTGGTGAAAGACAAGAATTTGAATGGGCTAAAAAGCACACAAAGTTAACTAAATTTACTTATAAGGGTCTTGAAGATATAGTAAACGAGATAAAAAATAAACCAGTTTATATTACTATTGATTTAGATATTTTAGACCCGTCAGTTTTTCCTGGAACTGGTACGCCAGAGCCTGGAGGAATATCATTTAATGATATGATGGATATTATTAGTATTTTAAAGAGTTTAAATATTGTAGGAGCAGATGTTGTAGAGTTGTCTCCACATTATGACAATAGTGGAGCTTCAACTGCTGTTGCATGTAAAATACTTAGAGAGCTAGTTCTTGCAATTAGCAAATAGACTTAAAGCGGCCATTGGCCGCTTAATTTTTTAAAAATCATTCCTTACTAGAACCATACAACAAAAACATATAATGTAATATAATGTAAAAGGGTGGTTTTATGAGTAAATTTTCTAGGTATCTCGTTATTTTTATCTTAGTAATAATTAGTCCTTTTGTAATATTTATATACAATAGAAGAATTGAAACTATTGAAACAGAAAAGATGGATGTAATTATACAGCGGATAAGGGAAAATTCATTTGTGTGTCAAAGAATTATTACGCTATATGAAAAAACACCAAGCAAAACATTTAATGATTTAGATTTTGTTTTAAAAGAGAAAATCTTAAATCTCTATTATCAAAAATTTAGTAAAAACCAAATTTTTATTATGTCTCAAATAGAGGAAATGCTAAAAAATAATCAGAAAAATGAATATATGATATTGCATGACCTTGGAGATAAAAGTTATGATATTGCATATCTTTATAATATTCCAAAGGCAGATGGGTCATATTATTACTTTAAAGCTCAAAAAAATTTATTAGATCATGTTTTATATGTTTATGATAAGTCTAATTACAAAGAAAGAAAAAAATTATTATTACAGTTTTATAGATATTATCTTCCTTTTAATTCAGGCTATCAACGTGCCTTAGCTGATGTTTTCAATGATTAATTTTATTATTATATCAGTTATTCAATTCATGATATTCGTAATTCAACTATCGAACAGCGAACAGCGAATGACGAATAACTAATAATTAATTTTCAATTTTACATTTCTATCCCCCGTTCCTAGTTCTCTGCCCTCTAATTCAAGTACCTAGTACCTATTTAAAAAATAACAGTAATTTTTTGGGACATTTTAACATAAAATTTTTCATAGAGAAATAATAATATAATAGGCTTTGAATTAGGGAATTGTAAATAATTGAAAGGGGGATAAAGATGGCAGTTGAACTAATCAAAGATTTACTTAAGATAGAAGAGACGATAGGAAAAGAAGAAGTTGAGACATTAATTGAGGATGAAATATTATTATCAGAAGTTGAATCTGGTATAAAAAAGATACTTAATATTGATGGAGAGATAGAGACTTTAGAAACTAAAGCTGTTAAGGATAAAGTATTAATAAATGGAATAATTAAATACAATATCCTATACAGTGCAGATGATGAAAATTCCTCTATTCAGAGAATAGAAGATTCAACTAATTTTCAGGAAGAAATTATAATTAATGGCGCAGAAGAAGAAATGAATGTTGATATTAAAACAAACATAGAGCATATAGACTGTAATTTAATAGACAGCAGAAGAATATCTGTTAAGACTGTACTACATTTTAACACAAAAGTTCAATCATATAGTAATATAGAAGTAGTAAAAGATATTCAGGGAATCGAAGGATTACAAACTTTAAAAGATTACATAAGATATAATGATGTTGTAGGAAGTAATACATCTGATACTTTAGTAAAAGAAGCATTTGAATTGTCTGAAGATATGCCAAGTATAGAACATATACTTAAGCTAAGCGTAAAAGGATATGAAAAAGAAGTCAGAGTAGTTGAAGACAAGGTAATAGTATCAGGAGTGGTTGAATGCTCGATAATATATTATAGTGAAGATGAAGAGAGTAGAATAAATCACGTGAAGTATGAAATTCCATTTACACATTTTGTTGATTTACCAGGTGCAGTTAAAGATATGAATAGCAAAGTGAATATAGAAATTTCTAACGTTGAATATGAGATAAGAGAGGATATCAATGACGAGAAAAGGGTAATAGACATAGAAGTATTTGTGAAGGTAAATGCTAAAGTATTTGAACAAAGAGAAAAAGAAGTAATTTTAGATTCATATTCTACAAAAAAAGAGTTTAAATTAGTTAAAAAAGAAGTAGATGTATTAGAAAATATAGCGGAAAGTACATCTAAAGAGGTTATAAAAGGAGTAGTTAACTTACCACAGGATTATGAAGGTATTGAAAGTATATGTGATTTAATAGCAAAACCTGTATTAACAGACTATAGAGTTGTAGAGAATAAATTAATAATTGAAGGCTTACTTGAAGCAGATGTATTATATGTTGGAGAATCCACAGGAGAAATAATGAGTTTCAAAGAAGAAATACCATTTAAATCTTATGTAGATATAGATGGAATTAAAGAAGAAATGGAGATTGACATAGACCTTGTGATGGATAGTTTAAAATTTAATAGAGTTAATTCACGTGATATTGAAATAGAAGGTATTGTAAAGAACAACGTTAAAGTTGATAGAATTAAGAAGATTGATATTATAACAGAGGTTGAAGAAGATGATAAAGTAATTGATTTAAGTAATAAACCTAGTATAACCATTTATATAGTTCAAAAAGGCGATACATTATGGGATATAGCTAAAAGGTTTAATACTACTGTTGATGAGTTAATAAATACAAATGATATTGTAAATCCTGAAAATATAATGCCAGGTGAAAAAATTATTATTCAAAAACAGATTGAAGCTGTGGAATTTTAAGAAGCTCTAAGGTTACACCTTAGAGCTTTTATTTTTGCAAAATAAAAATTAAAGTAAACAAGGAATGACTAAAGAAGGATTTTTCTATAAAATATATAATATATAGATAAGGAGTTGATGTTGTGAAAAAAATAGAAGTAAAAGCTCATGCTAAAATAAATCTCTCATTAGATGTATTAAGAAGAAGAGAAGACGGATATCACGAAGTTAGAATGATAATGCAGCAGATTGATTTAAAAGATATTATACAAATTGAAGAGTATAGTAATGATGTAATTATAGAAACGAATGAAAGAATGCTTCCTACCGATTCCACAAATCTTGTATATAAAGCTTGGAATATTTTATCTAAAAGATTCAATATTAATAAAGGAGTTAAAATAAAGATAGAAAAGAATATACCTATAGCTGCTGGTTTAGCAGGTGGAAGTGCAGATGCAGCAGCTGTATTGAAAGGTTTAAATGAATTATGGAATTTAAACCTTAAAGAAAAGGAGTTAATGGATATAGGGTTAGAAATTGGCGCTGATGTTCCTTACTGTATTATGGGGGGAACGGCTTTAGCTGAAGGTATAGGAGAAAAACTAACTAGATTAAAGAGTTTTAAAAACAAACTTGTTCTTATAGCAAAGCCTTCGATACAAGTTTCTACAGCATATGTATATAAAAATTTAAAAATTGAAGATGTAAAAGAGCATCCTGATATAGATAATTTGATAAAAAATATTGAACTAGATAATGTAAATTTTGTAGCTAAAAATATGATTAATGTGTTAGAAACAGTAACTATTAATAAATATCCTATTATACAAAAAATAAAAGATCATATGATAAAATGTAATGCTTTAGGCAGTTTGATGAGCGGTAGTGGACCTACCGTATTTGGTATATTTGATAATACTGATGATATTATCAAATGTAAAGAAGAACTTAAAACATGGATTGATAGGGTGCATATAGTTAGAACTATCTAGGGGGGATATTTTTTTGAATAAGGACTTAGATAAGCTTAGATTACATGACTACAAGCCTCTTAGGGAAATTGTATTTGAATCTTTAAGAGAGGCGATAATAGATGGGAAATTAAAACCTGGTGAAAGGTTAATGGAAGTGCAATTGGCAGAAAAGTTGGGGGTAAGCAGGACTCCTGTAAGAGAGGCAATAAGAAAGTTGGAGCTTGAAGGATTAGTTATTATGATTCCTAGAAAGGGTGCATATGTTGCAGATGTGTCTATAAAGGATATTTTAGAAGTTTTAGAAATAAGAGCTTCTCTTGAGGGGTTGGCAGCCCAATTGGCATCAGAAAGAATAACAGAGGATGAACTTGAATCTTTAAGAATAAAAGCTAAAGAATTTGATGAATGTATAAAAAATAAAGATATAAAATGTATTATACAGAAAGATGTAGAGTTTCATGACATTATCTTTAAAGCTACGAGAAATGAAAAACTTATATCGATTGCTGAAAGCTTAAGAGAGCAGGTGCAGAGATTCAGGATTATATATATGACAGAATATAATGGCTCAACTAAGTTATCTGAAGAGCATAGTAAAATAATCGAGGCAATAAGCAAAAGAAAACCCAAGGAAGCAAAATATTATGCAGAAATTCATATAGAAAATGCTGAAAACTATATTATTAAAATGACTAAATCTAAAATGAATAAAAGGACAAGTGGGGTCGAGTAGGGGATGATTAATAGTATAATATTGGCTGGAAAGTCAGAAAAAAAATTAAATGGGAAGTATACAAAAGCACTCGTAAGTATTAATGGGAAGCCTATGATTTCCTATGTAATTAAAGCATTAAAAGAATCTGGGGTAGTAGATAAAATAGTTGTAATTGGGGATAGAGATGAAATTAACAAAGCTGGACTTGAAGATGTGGAATTTATAATTCAAGACAGAGGTTCAATAATAGATAATGTAATTGCAGGAGTAGACTATTTTAAAGAAGATTCTATGATATTGATATCTACTTGTGATATTCCGCTTTTGACAGGTGAAGCTGTATATGATTTTGTAAAAAAATCATTAGAGTCAAAGGCAGATGTTTGTTATCCAATAATTGAAAAAAGTATTTGTCTTGAAAAATATCCGGAAGCAGTTAGAACTTATGCTAAGCTTAAAGATGGCTATTTTACAGGTGGGAATTTGATATTAATAAATCCAAAAGTTCTAGATAGATGTATAATAAAGGCAAAACAAATGATAGAATATAGAAAAAATCCTGTAAAAATGAGTAAAGTATTAGGGTTTACTTTCTTATTGAAACTTGTTGTTGGCAGACTTACTATTGAGAGCGCAGAAAAAAGAGTATCTAAAATTTTAAGATTGAAGCCAAAGGCAATAATAACATCATACCCTGAAATTGGGAATGATGTGGACAAACCTGAAGATTTAAATATGGCTGAAAAATATTTAAGTTAGACTGAGGGTTTATACCCTCAGCCTAAAGTATATTATATAATAGCAGTTTATACTTCGAACATAAGCCCGAAGTTTGTGAGTTTATGATTTACAATTCTTTTAAAAGGTTCACCATTTCAATAGCAGTTAAAGCAGATTCATAGCCTTTGTTACCAGCTTTTGTTCCAGCTCTTTCAATAGCTTGTTCGATAGTATCTGTAGTTAAAACGCCAAATATCACAGGTATTTCAGTATCTAAAGATACTTTTGCTATGCCTTTTGAAACTTCGCTTGCTACATAATCAAAATGAGGTGTAGCTCCTCTTATTACTGCTCCTAGGCAGATTACTGCATCATATTTTTTAGATTTAGCCATTTTTTTAGCTATTAGGGGAATTTCAAAGGAACCAGGAACCCAGGTTATTTCAATATCTCTTTCATTTACTCCATGTCTTTTGAGTCCGTCTAAAGCACCAGAAAGAAGTTTGCTACTTATAAACTCGTTAAACCTACCAACTATAATTCCAAACTTTAAACCTTGGGCAATTAATTTACCTTCATAGATTTTCATATTATTCTTCCTCCTTTAAAAAGTCTAACATGTGTCCCATTTTTTTCTTTTTAGTTTTTAAATAGTATTCATTTTTTTCATTACAGCTTACTTCAATAGGTATTCTTTCAACTATTTTAAGGCCATAACCTGATAAACCTGAAAGTTTTTTTGGATTGTTTGTCATGAGTTTTATATTTTTAACTCCTAAATCTACAAGTATTTGTGCTCCGATTCCATAATCTCTTAAGTCTTCAGGAAATCCTAAAGCGAGATTGGCTTCTACTGTATCCATACCTTTATCTTGGAGTGCATATGCCTTTAACTTATTTATTAAACCTATGCCTCTCCCTTCTTGACGTAAGTATAATAAAATGCCTTTGCCTTCCTCATTAATTTTTTTCAATGCAGCCTGCAGCTGTTCTCCGCAGTCACATCTCATTGATCCAAAGGTATCACCTGTAAGGCATTCGGAATGGACCCTTACAAGTATAGGTTCATCTCCAGCTATATTACCTTTTACTAAAGCTATATGGTGTTCGTCGTTTAATTTATTCTGATATCCAATTATTTTGAATTTTCCATATTTTGTAGGCATATCAGCTTCTGCAACTTTTTTTATTAAGATTTCATTTTTTCTCCTATAGGATATTAAATCTGCTATAGTAATTATTTTGAGACTATGTTTTTTTGCAAATTTTATAAGTTGTGGAAGTCTTGCCATAGTACCGTCATCATTCATAATTTCACAAATTACACCTGCTGGGTATAAATTAGCAAGTCTGGCCAGGTCTACTGCAGCCTCCGTGTGTCCAGCTCTTTTTAAAACTCCACCTTGTCTTGCTTCAAGAGGAAATACATGGCCTGGTCTTTTAAAATCTTCAGGTTTAGCATTTTTATCTAAAACTTTTTTTATAGTAAGAGCTCTTTCGAAAGCTGAAATACCTGTTTTAGTTTCTTTAGCATCTATTGATATCGTAAAGGCAGTCGAATGTGAGTCAGTATTTACGCTAACCATTTGGGGTATATCAAGTGCTTTAAGTCTTTCAGAAATTATAGGCATGCAGATAAGCCCTCTTCCGAATTTAGTCATGAAGTTAATTGCTTTTGGTGTAACTTTTTCTGCTGCCATTACAAGGTCGCCTTCATTTTCTCTGTCTTCATCATCTACTACGATAATCATTTTACCCTGCTTTATATCTACTATAGCTTCTTCTATAGTATTGAATTTAAACAAATTTATCACCTCTTTTATATAAATCCGTGTTCTTTTAGGAAATCCATATCTATACCTTTATCATCTTTTGTTTCCTTGCTGTAAATTAGGAATTTTTCGATATATTTTCCTATCATATCACATTCTAGATTAACTTCATCACCTAAAGATTTTTCTATAAGTGTTGTGACTTTTTTAGTATGGGGGATTATAGATACTTTAAATGTTTTATTATCAATGTAGGCTACTGTTAAGCTAATACCGTCAATGGCAATAGAACCTTTGTAGATGATATATTTCAACAATTCTTCAGGAGGTTTTATAGTAACCCATATTGCATTATCTTCTTTGTCAAATGACAGTATTTTACCTGTTCCATCGATATGACCGCTTACTAAATGTCCTCCTAGTCTATCGCCTAGTCTTAATGCTCTTTCGAGATTAACCTTACTTCCTGGCGCTAAATTTTTTAGATTACTTTTCCTAATAGTTTCAGGCATGACGTCTACGCTGAATGTATTATCAGTAAAATCTGTAACCGTTAAACATATTCCGTTTGTGCTAATACTATCTCCGATTTTTATGTCTTCCAATACTTTCTTTGCTTTTATGACTATTTTTACAGATTTAGTTCCCTTTAAAATCGATTTAACTATACCTACTTCTTCAACAAGACCAGTGAACAAGTTAATCACCTCCTTTGTTTCGTACATATCCTTCTATCATAATATCTTCATCTAACTTATGAATTTTAATATTATCTATGCAAAAAGAGTCTTTTATAAAGGGAACACCATCTCCATCTACAGGAGTTTTGGACAGATGACCACCGATTATTTTAGGTGCTATAAAGAAGTTTATTTTATCAACTATATTGGATTTTAAAGCGGAATAATTGAGAGTTCCTCCGCCTTCTAGAAGAACGCTGTCTATACCCATTTTACCCAACTTTTTCATAAGATAATTTAAGTCTACTTTGCCGTTTATAGTTGGTGCTGTTAAGACTTCTACTCCCAGGTCTTTAAGTTTTTTGATTTTGTTTTTGTCAGCTAAAATCGTAGTAGCTACTATAGTTTTTGCATCAGATATACCTTTAACTACTTTTGAGTCTAAAGGTATTTTGCATCTGCTATCCACAATAATTCTTACAGGATTTTTTCCTTTAAAATTCTTTAACCTTACTGTAAGTTGAGGGTCATCAACTATGACTGTATTTATTCCTACCATTATGGCACTGTATCTGTGCCTTAATTTATGAACGTACTGCCTAGAAGTTTCACTAGTAATCCATTTAGAATCAGAAAACTTTGTAGCTATCTTTCCATCTAGAGTCATTGCAGTTTTCAAGAGGCAGAAAGGAACTTTGGTTGTAATATATTTTATAAAGATTTCATTGAGTTTTTTTGCTTCATCTTCTAATATGCCTATTTCTACTTCAATTCCATTATTCTTAAGTATTTCTACACCTCTACCAGAAATTAAAGGGTTAGGGTCCAAGGTTGCTATAACAACTTTTTTAATACCGCTGCTTATTATTCTATTAACACAGGGAGGAGTTCTCCCAAAATGAGAACAGGGTTCTAAGGTTACATACATGATTGAATCTTCTGGATTTTCAATAACTGAATTTAAAGCTTCAACTTCTGCATGGTTTCCGCCAAAGTATTTATGATAGCCCTCGCCTATAATATTGTCATTCTTAACAATAACACAGCCTACCATCGGATTTGGGTTTACAAAACCAGCACCTTTTTCTGCCAATTCCAGTGCTTTTTTCATGTATTTTATATCCATTATCAATTGCCCCCATATATATAAAATAAAGCCCTGAAGTCAAAACTTCAGGGCATAAAATTTCAAAAAATATAGAATGATACAAATATTTTTCCTTCTTCCATCCAGACTATACTGTCGGCTCTGGAATTTCACCAGATCAACCGCTACTGCGGCTCGCGGGCTGTACCGCCGGTCGGGAATTTCACCCTGCCCTGAAGGAAATAAACATGTTCTATTATCATATTTAATTGTTTAAATAAAGCATATCATTATTGGATTTTAAAATCAAGTTTTTATATCAATTTCAAATAATTTCTTTTAATGAAACGTAAGCGAGTAATACTTCATTTTTTGCATAACATTGCATGTTATTGCAAATATTATATTTAACAAAAAAGTGGAAACCATAGAGGTGATATTTTGTCTTTAATAAAGTCAGTTATAAATGAACTTAAAGAGTTATATAGCTTATATATGGTTTTTTTAGTAGTGTTTATAGGTTTATTTACATATTTTGCTGATGGAATACACTTAAAAACTAAGGGAAATATTAAAGAATCGACTTTAGCAAAAATAATAGGAATTGTATATATAATTGGAGGACCATTATTTTATGTTTTACTTAAGATTTTGTGAGGAGGAGCTAAATGCCACTTAGGAAAAGAAATAAAAAAGAAGATACTAAACAAAAAAATAGCATATCTATATCAAAAGACATAGACATGAATTTGAAAAAGATAAAAGAGATATTGAAAGATTGTGATGACATAGTTTATAGAGAATTTACAGTTGGAGAAAGACAAAATTTCAGATTTGCAATTGTATATGTAGATGGTCTTGCTGACAAAATGCTAGTAAGCGATTATGTATTAGAATCCCTTATGCATCAGGCTAGAGGGTTAGAACCTAATCCTAATGGTGTTAAAAATAATTTATATGAATTAGTTAAAAAAGGGAATATTGCGATTACAGAGATAAAAGAAGTAGAAACTTTAAATGAGGCAATAGATAACATACTAGCAGGTGAAACAATACTTTTAATAAATAGATATCAAAAGATTATAATCGTATCGTCTCGTGGATGGCCTGTAAGAGGTTTGGCAGAACCTCAGACAGAGACAGTGATAAGAGGTCCAAGAGATGGTTTTGTAGAAACGCTTAAAGTCAATACTACATTGGTTAGAAGAAGAATAAGAGACCCTAAGCTTAAAATAAAAAACATGCAGATTGGCAGAAGGTCTAAAACAGATGTAGCTGTACTCTATATAGAGGATGTAGCAAATAAAGAGCTTGTTGAAGAGGTTATAAAGAGGCTTAAGACTATTAAAGTAGATGTAGTTTTAGAGAGTGGGATTATAGAGCAGTTTATAGAAGATAATTGGATATCACCTTTTCCACAGGTAGAGAATACAGAAAGACCTGATGCTGTAGCAGCAGCCTTATATGAAGGAAGAGTTGCTATACTTATTGATAATACACCTTTTGCACTTATAGTACCAGTAACTATTAGTACTTTACTACAGTCTTCTGAAGATTATTATGAAAGATGGATTATTACTTCTTTAATTAGAATTTTGAGATATATTGCATCTTTCATGGCTTTGTTATTACCTTCTATTTATATAGCAGTTACAGCATATCATCCAGGGATGCTTCCGACACAATTAGCTTTATATGTGGCAGCAACAAGAGAAGGAGTGCCATTCCCTGCTATTATTGAAGCATTTATTATGGAGGTTACTATAGAACTTCTTAGAGAAGCAGGTATGAGATTATCAGGACCTATTGGTACTACTATAGGTATAGTTGGAGGTTTAGTAATAGGTCAAGCAGCCGTTGAAGCAGGAATCGTGAGTCCTATGATGGTTATTATAGTTGCACTTACAACAATAGCATCATTTGCTGTACCTAGCTACAATATTGCAACGGGTTTTCGTTTTGTAAGGTTTGGTATAATGATTTTTTCAGCGATATTAGGGTTATACGGTATAATGTTAGCTTTATTAATATTAGGGACTCATTTGGTTAGATTAGAAAGTTTTGGGGTACCTTATATGTCACCTTATGTTTCTTTTAGTGAAACATATAACGACTTGAAGGATAGTTTAGTTAGAATGCCTATTCAGACTATGAAAAGAAGACCTAAATTTACAAATGTTTACGATAAAGACAGAATATTTTCTGACAGCGAAGAATAAGGGGTAAGAAGGTGCATAAGGAATGCTTAAAGGCAACGATAAGATATCAGCAAATCAAGTGATGTTTATTTTGCTTACGACAATCATTGGAGTAGGAATATTATCACTTCCCAGAAGTGTAGTTGAAAAGGCTAGTACTGACGGATGGATTCTAATAATATTAGGTGGAATTACTGCATGTATTTTAACTGCAATATCAGTGAAGTTAGTTAATATGTTTACAAATAAAACTGTAGTGGAGTTTGGAAGAGAGTTAATTACAACTCCTATTTCTAATATTGTTTCAATTATATTATTTGTATACTTTATTATATTTTCTGCATTTGAAATAAGAATTTTTGCAGAGGTTGTTAAAATGTTTCTATTAGATGATACTCCAACAGAAATTATTATAATTTCAATGCTTTTTGTTAGTGCATATTTAGTAAGAGGAGGAATAGAAGGGTTAGCTAGAATGGCAGAATTAATACTGCCTGTAGTTGTTATACCCGTATTTTTATTACTATTGTCTTTAATTCCAGATTTAGATTTTACTAATCTTTTACCAATTTTTAGAACAAATCCGTTAGATATTATTAAATCTGTCCATATAACTTTTTTTAGTTTTATGGGGTATGAATTGATATTACTTATTTCAGCTTATGTGAAAGATACTGAAAACCTTATGAAATTCAATATCTTATCAATATTAATTGTAACACTTGTTTATATATCCTTTTTTGTAGTTTCATTAAGTAGGTTTGGTGAAAATGAAGTAAAGCACTTACTGTGGCCAACATTATCTCTTATGAAAACTATAGATTTACCAGGAGCTTTTATTGAAAACATAGAAGGTATAGTAATGGGGCTTTGGGTTTTGTCGGTATTTGCATCTTTATCTCCATTTTATTATTCAGCTGCTTTAATTTTGTGTAAATTATGTAGATTAAAAGAGCATAAATATTTTGTATTGCCAATAATGCCTTTTATTTACATATTATCTTTAGTTCCTGATAATATAGCATCAGCTTATGATATCATGGAAAAGTTTACTAATTATTTAGGAACTTTTGTAGTTGTAATTATACCGATTGGTTACTTGATTGTAGCTCTAATTAGGAATAAGGGGGCTGCTAATAATGGTTAAGCTAAGTAAAACAATTATCGTTCTCATGTGTGTAATAATACTAACAGGATGTTGGGATAAAGTTGAAATAAATGATAGAGCTTTTATTTCAGCAATAGGAGTAGATGTGCAAAGAGAGGGAGGAGAGCTTGATAAAAACAAAACAGGGTATAAAAAACTTATTGTAACTTTTGTTTTCCCTAACGTTAAGGCAATTAGAAAAGGTGGCGGAGGCGAAAAGCCAAGATTTATTTTAAGTAGTATGGGACAAAACATATTTCATGTTTCTAATACACTGACAACTAGATCTAATAAGACAATGTTCTTTGGACATACTAAGGCGATAATTATTGGAGAAAAAGTTGTTAGAGACAGTGAAACGTTAAAGCATATATTTGATGAGCTTGAGAGATCTCATGCAATAGGTAGGAAAGTAGGTGTTTTTATATCTCAGGGAGAAGCAAAAAAGGTTATAGAAATAGAGCCTAGTTTAGAGTCTGTTACAGGAACATATTTAGCAGGATTATCTAAAGCACAAGAAAGGAGCTCTAGATTCACTCCCAAAACTATTGGAGATATTTTACCGAGTTTGCATGATTGCAAGTGTGCTTTAATACCAAGAATAGTACCTGCTAATAAAGAGATAAAAGTTGCAGGAGCGGCTGTAATTAGAGATTATAAGCTTGTAGGATGGCTTGGTGAAGTAGAAAACAGAAGTGTAATGTTTATAACTGATGAAGTTACTTCTGAAGATATAATTATAACTGATGATAATGTTGTAGTATCATATGCTGTTACAGATTCAGTAGCTAAAAAAACTGGTAAGATAGAGAATGGCCAAATAATAATTAATATAACAGTTAGTATGGAAGGTGTGCTAGAACAGTATAAACTTGAAACGGGAAAAGATGTTTTAGATGATAAATTATTAAGAAGGTTAGAAGGGTTAATCGAAAATAAGGTAAAAAATGAAATCGAGGAAACCCTAAAAAAAATACAGAAAGAATTTAAGGCAGATGTAATTGGAATTGGAGAATATTTATGTAAATTTAAGCCAGATATTTGGGAGAAAGTTAAAGATGATTGGGAGAATGTATTCCCAGAAGTAAAAGTAAAAGTTGATGTAAAAGCTAAGATAAGAAGGATAGGAATGACTAAGTAATAAAATGGAGTATGTTTAAAAAAGAAAAAAATAGTTAATACTTATAGTAGTTGGATAACTTGCCTAGTACAGGAGGTATTATAAATGGTACGTTATAAAAAAACATTATCTTTTGCATTAATATTTGTATTGCTTATTGTTAGTAGTATAGTTTTTTTAAGTGATGTATATAAAAATAGAGAAAGCTATAAAAATAATTTAATACGATTTCATGTAATAGCTAATAGTGATTCGCCTGAAGATCAGCAATTAAAGCTGAAAGTTAGAGATAGAATAATTAATGAAATGAATTCAAAATTTGAAAAAGCATCTTCATTAGATGAAAGTAAAAAAATAATTTTAGATAATTTAGATACAATTGAGTACATAGCAGAAAAGCAGATTAGAGAGTCAGGTAAGAATTATGATGTAAATGTGCAATTTGGAGAATACGATTTTCCTACAAAGTCATATGGGAACTTTACTTTACCAGCAGGTAGATATCAAGCTGTTAGAGTTGTAATAGGAGAAGGTAAAGGTAAAAACTGGTGGTGTGTTATGTTTCCACCATTATGCTTTATCGATATTACTCATGGAATTACAAATAACAAGATAGAAGAAGAGCTAAAGGGAGTATTAACAGAAGAAGAATATAACATGATAATAAATGCTAATAATGAACGAGAAGTACCTTTGAAACTTAAATTTAAGGTAGTTGAACTTCTTGAAAAGGGCAAATTAAGATTTGCAAAGATGCTTGTAGGACTGGGTACTGGGTACTAGAATTGGCTATTCGTCATTCGCTATTCGCTTTTTGAAACAAATAATATTTTGTAGTTTAACAACAAGCGAATGACGAAAAGCGAAAATCGAATAGCTAATAAATATGCGACCTTAGGTCGCAATTTTTTTTTTGAATAATTGCCTATATTACTACAGAAAATATTAACACTTAGATAAAAAAGACCTAGAGAGGAGGATATTATTTGAAAAAATTAGTTTTATTATTAAGTATATTTACATTGATATTTTTTTCTGTATATACAGCCTATATCGATACAAATGTTACATCGGCTTATAAAGCTTATGCGATAAGCAGAGTTTTATATTGGGGTTCTAGAGGAGATGATGTAAAACAAGTTCAATCTAGATTACTTAAATGGGGTTATTATACAGGAAGAGTGGATGGTATATATGGTGCTGGAACATATAGAGCGGTCCGTAGATTTCAAAGGAAAAATGGTTTAAAGGTAGATGGTATTGTAGGGCCTCAAACAGCTGCTGCACTTGGTATTAGTTTTAAACGTGCTACTAGAAATGTAACAAGAAATGATAATGTATATCTACTAGCAAGAGCCGTACATGGTGAAGCAAGAGGAGAGCCTTATATAGGTAAAGTAGCAGTTGCCGCAGTAATATTAAACAGAGTAGAACATCCATCTTTTCCAAATACTATAGCGAGTGTTATCTATCAACCAGGAGCTTTTACAGCCGTTAGTGATGGTCAGATAAATTTAGCGCCAGACAAGGATTCAATACGAGCTGCAAGAGATGCTATGAACGGTTGGGATCCATCGTATGGCAGTCTTTATTATTGGAATCCTGCTACAGCTACAAGTAGGTGGATATGGTCTAGAAAAGTTATAGTAAAAATTGGTAAGCACTGGTTTGGCAAATAGAAATGGAGGTGAAATTATTGAGAAATAGAAGATGGTTTTTACCTGGAATATTAGCTTTAGCTTTTATAGTTGTTCTAGTATGGGGATTCGTTCAATACGAAACTAAGAATGACTATAAGCAAATGTTAAATAATGAATACCAAAGGCTTTTTTATGACATGAAAGACAATGTCGAGAATGTGCAAGTAAATCTATCTAAAGTTCTTTTGGCAGAATCAAAAGATTTAAATATTTTACTTTTATCACAAATTTGGCAACATGCTTTAACAGCGCAGGAAAAACTTTCGCAAATGCCTGTAAGTCATAAAGATTTAAGTAAAACAGAAAAATTTCTTAATCAAGCAGCTGATTATTGTTATTCTTTAATACAGGCTTATCTAGATGGGAAACCTATTACAAGCAAACAAAAACATGCACTATTTGCACTTCAGGATAATGCGAGTTACTTAGCAGATGAATTGTCAAACCTACATAATAAGATTATGAAGGGTCATTTGAATTTTAATTTAGTGAGAAGGCGTGAAGATAGAAAATTAGATAAGGCAAATAAAAATATTATGGATACAAGATTAACTAAATTTGAGGAAAAGATTACAAACAATTATCCAGAATTGATATATGACGGACCTTTTTCTGATCAAGTTCTTAATGTAAAGCCAAGAGGTTTAGGAGGAAATGTTGTAAGTGTTAGTGAAGCAAAGGATATAGCACAAAAATTTGTAGGTATTAAAAAAGTAAAAAAAATAACTAAGTTTGAAGAAGGCAAGAAAAGTAATGCAGCAAATATAGAAGCATATACATTTAGTATATCTCCAGAAAATGCTAGTAAGGAAAGAGCTATTTATATAAGTGTAAGCAAAAAGGGCGGCAAAGTAATATGGATGATGAACCCTAGGCCTGTAGATAGAAAAAAACTTTCTGTTAATGATGCATTAAAATATGCTAAAAAATTCTTAGAAGAAAAAGGTTATAAAGGTATGGAACCTAATTATTCATTAAAATTTGATGGAGTTGTATTATTTAATTTTGCATATAAAGATAATAACGTTACGATATATGCAGATAATATAAAAGTAAAGGTAGCATTAGACAATGGAGAAATAGTAGGGTTTGATGCAGCTGCTTATCTAAAAAGCCATTACGATAGAGATTTACCAAAGCCTAAACTTACTGAAGAAGAAGCGAGAGACAGGGTAAAATTAGATTTTGACATTGAAAATGTAAGGTTAGCTTTGATACCAAAGAATGGAATAAAAGAAGTTTTGTGTTATGAGTTTAAAGGTAAATATAAAGGCTCTAATTTTATAGTATATATTAATGCTGAAACAGGTAAAGAAGAGAAAATACTTAAAGTAATAAGAGATGAAAATGGGATTTTGATGATTTAAAATTGAATATTGGAAAAAATAAAAATAATAAAATTTGATATATTACAAAAAATATTAGTAGATGGTAAATGCCATCGACTCCAGCCTAGGGAGGAACATCATGGCTAAAAAAGGTTTAATGTCAAATAAATTAAAAGAGGAAATTTCAAAACAGTTAGGGTTATATGATATAGTAAAAAAAGAAGGATGGGGAGCAGTTTCTTCGAGGGATTGTGGAAATATAGTGAGAAAAGCTATAGAAATAGCAGAGAAGAATATGGTGCAGGGAGTTTAATCTCCCTGTATTTTCTTTGATATTTATAATTTTTGACATATAATATTTATATAGGTACTGGATACTTGGTACTGGGTACTAGTATATTGGCTATTCGTCATTTGCTTTTCGGTTTTCGACAATCGAATAGCGCATAGCAAAAGGCGAATAACGATTATAAAAAAGCAGGAGGTAAAATATGGATAATAGACCGATAGGGGTTTTTGATTCAGGGATAGGGGGACTTACAGTTTTAAAGGAAATTATGGAACAACTTCCTAATGAAGATATAATATATTTTGGAGATACTGCAAGGATACCTTATGGAACTAGATCTAAAGAAACAGTAATAAAATATTCATTTCAGTGTATAAAATTTCTTTTGAGTAAAAATATAAAGGCTATAGTAATAGCATGTAATACAGCTAGTGCAATAGCATTAGAACCTGCAAGGGAAAAATTTGATGTACCGATTATCGGAGTTATTGAACCTGGAGCTAAAGCGGCAATATCTGCAACAAGAAACAATAAAATAGGAGTAATAGGGACTTCTGGTACTATAAATAGTGAAGCTTATCAGACTTTAATTAGAAATATGGATAAATCAGCTGAGGTAATAGGGGTTGCTTGCCCGCTATTTGTACAAATAGTAGAAGAAGGTTGGGAAGATACAGATGTTGCTATGTTAGCAGCTGAGAAATATTTAATGGAACTGAAGGAACATAACATAGATACCTTAGTATTAGGATGTACGCATTATCCAATATTGAGATATACATTAAGCAAGGTGATGGGAAAAGAAGTGTTTTTAGTTAACCCAGCGTTTGAAACAGCTAAGACTGTTAAAGAAATGCTTAAATCAAACGATATGTTAAAGGATTCTACAGATAAACCAAAGTACAAATTCTATGTTAGTGATGATCCAGAGAAGTTTAGAAGAATAGGTGGCAATTTCTTGAGAAGAGAAATTCAATCTATAGAGAAGGTCAATATAGAAAATCTTTAGAAAGGTTGGAAGGTATGAAGGACGTAGTATTAAAAATAAAAGGTATACAAAAGAATTTAGATGGTGAAGATAATACGATAGAATTGATAACTGAAGGGAAATTTTATAAAAGGAATGGAGCGTATTATTTAGTGTATGAAGAATCGGAGATTTCTGGTATGGAAGGAGCAACAACAACTTTAAAAATACAGGATGATAAGGTACTTATGAAGAGATTTGGAACTAGCAATTCAAAATTAATATTTGAAAAGGGCAAAAAACATAAAACAGCTTACCATACACAATATGGGGATTTTGATATGGAAGTTACAACAAATAAAATTGAAATTGATATTTCAGATTTAGGTAAAGGAAGTATTAAGTTATCATATAGATTAGTTATTTCAAATACAGTAGAAAGTAATAATCAATTGACTATAGATATTAATTAGAGGGGTTGTTATGAAAAAGATAAACGATATAATAGATTTGTTTAAGATTAATATAATTAAAACTTTAAAAGAGGAAAATTTGGATTTTAACATAGATTTTGATGTTACAATTCCTGAAGATTCAAGTTTTGGGGACATATCAACCAATGTATCATTAAAATTAAGCTCATATCTTAAAAAGCCCCCTAGAGAAATAGCAGAAATTATTACAAAAAAATTTGATAGAAGTTTGTTATATGTAAGTAAAATTGAAATTGCAGGACCAGGATTCATAAATTTTTATTTAGACGATACTTGGATAATTAAAATTGGAAATATGATATTAAGAAATGGTGTAGATATATTAAAAAAAGATAGGGGTGAAAGTTATTTATTACATTTAATATCAGATGATCTATTAAATGAAAATAATATTAATAGGGCTAGGGCTTATGCATATGCACTTTTGAATATTCTAAGATTAAAAGGTAATAAAGTTTATTTAACTGAGACAATCAAAAAAGACAAATTATTAGGCTTGGGAACTTTTAACCATATAATTAATATTTTTCCTTATGGACATTTGAGAAATTTATGTTATAATACTAAAGGTGAAATTGTTGAGGTTGGCAATATCTCACTGCAGAATGGGAAAAATAGGTTTAATGAAAACATTAAAGGTTTAATAGGTGAAAAGAGATTTAATTTTTGGGCTCTATCTAAAACTGCCAAGCGAAATATAAGTATTCCTCTAGGTTCAGCTGTTATTAATACTACAGATAATCCTTATTTTTTCGTTAGTTATGTCTATGAAAGAGCTAACAATATAAATTCTATATTAGAAAGAGAAGGCTATAAGATAGGCGATAACTTAGAAGATATGTCTTTTAACTTGGTTGAAGGAAAAAAATTAATATTTCAAATCTTGGATTTAGAAAAGGTAATGGAAGAAGCTATAAGGTTTAAAGAACCATATAAGCTTTTCAATTACCTTTATAATTTTTGTGTTAATTTTTATGAATATAACAAGAAGCTTTTTATTAGAGAGTTTGAAGAAAAAAATATTTTAGGTAATATGTATATACTCAATGTTATAAAAGTTTTTGTTTCAGAAATATTGAGTGTTTTAACAGTTAAGGTATTTGATATGTAAGGAGGTAAGATTGGTATGTCAAAATTCAACATAAAAGAAATAGCCTTATCATTAGCTACAGGAATGCTAGTAGGTGTTATATTTAAGGTTCTAAAATTCCCTTTACCTGCTCCACCTAATATACCAGCATTTATGGGTATATTTGGAGTTTGGTTAGGTGCAACTTTAGTAAAAAATTAAGAGAAAGGTAAGTGGTAGTATGGATATAATGTTAATTATAAAAGCTACATTAGCAGGAACAGTTTTAGGTGCTATCTTTAAGAAATTTAAATTACCTCTTCCTGCACCACCAGTTTTAGCTGGAGTTATAGGTGTGTTAGGGGTAGTATTTGGTGGAATGATAGCAGACAAGCTATTCTAATTGTAGTATAATAATTAATGTAAGAATAATAATATTTATTAGGCACTCATAGAGTGCCTAATATTTGGCGTTAAAAGCCGAAAATTCGGCAGAGGGGGAAATTCGGTGAGAAAGTTTTTTTTCAGAGAAAACATTTTTGAAATATTAGATTATTTAGATGAAGGTATTCACATTATAGATAGTAGAGGTAATATTGTTTATTATAATAAAGCAGCACAAAGACTAGATGAAATAGAAAGAGATAAAGCTATTGGAAGGCATATATTAGAAATATATCCTTCACTGACATATGAGACTAGTACACTTTTGAAGGTAATTAAGACAGGACAGCCCATATTTAATGTTGAGCAGACTTTTGTAAATTATAAAGGGGACAAGATTACTACGATTAATACATCCTTGCCAATAAAGGCAAATGGTAAAATAATTGGGGCTTTGGAAATATCTAAAGATATTACTCAAGTTAAGAGATTGTCTGAGAAAATTGTTGACCTGCAAAAAGAGCTTTTTAAGGATGAAAGAAGAAAGTCCAGTAAAAATAAACAAATGGCTAAATATACTTTTGTAGACATAATTGGTCAAAGCGAGAAAATGTTAAGACTTAAAACTTTGGCTCTAAAGGCTTCTTTGGTATCATCTCCAGTTTTGATATATGGTAAAACAGGAACAGGAAAGGAACTTTTTGTTCAGTCAATCCATAATGCAAGTTCTAGAAGAAATAAACCTTTTATTGCTCAAAATTGTGCAGCATTGCCATCTGGTCTGTTAGAAAGTATATTATTTGGAACTGTTAAAGGTAGTTTTACTGGAGCAGAGGATAGACCGGGATTATTTGAACTTGCAAATGGTGGAACACTTTTTTTAGATGAAATTAATTCGATGCCTTTAGATTTACAGGCAAAGCTACTTAGAGTTATTCAAGATGGTAGTATAAGAAGAGTAGGGGCAGTAAAGACAATTGATGTAGATGTTAGAATTATTGCTGCTATTAATGTTTCTCCTGAAGAAGCTATTGAAAAGAAACAAATAAGAAAGGATTTGTACTATAGACTTAATGTAATTACATTAGGTCTTCCTGAACTTAAAGAGAGAACGGAGGATATTCCTTTCTTAGTAGAGTATTTTATAGATAAATATAATAGGGCTTTAGGAAGAAATGTTAAAGGTGTTTCAAAGGATGTTATGAATTCATTTTTAAAATATTATTGGCCGGGAAATGTTAGAGAACTTGAGCATGTTATAGAAGGTATAATGACTCTTCATGATATAGAAGAAATACAGTTTGAACATTTACCGAGGCAGTTTAAAGAAACCATAAAAAAATCAACTACTATAAGACCTCTAAGAGAAACACTTGAGGAAACAGAAAAAAATATAATATATGAGGCTCTTAAATTGACAGATTGGAATATAACTAAGACATCTGAGTTGATTGGAATACCTAGGCAGACATTGCAGTATAAGATGAAAAAATATGGATTAAAAAAATAAACACGAGTGCCGAAATTTAGGCACTATAAACAAAAAAACGGCTTTTAGCCGTTTTTTTGTTTATGCATATAACTATTAATTCGCGAAAAGCGAACGTCGAACGACGAAAAGCGAATGACGAATCTTGGCATATTTCTTGCATAGATATTTATTCGGTGAAAAAATAAAATAGGAGGGGAAAGTAAAATGAAGAAAGGATGTCCATACGGAACTCACAGAGTAGTTGAACCTAAGGGGGTATTACCTCAACCTGCATTAAAAATTGATAATAACATGGAAATTTACGACAACGAAATATTAATTGATGTACAAACATTAAACATAGACTCTGCAAGTTTTACACAAATTAAGGAAGAAGCGGGTGGAGACATAGAAAAAATTAAAGAAATAATGATGAATATAGTTAATACAAGAGGTAAACATCAAAACCCTGTAACAGGTTCTGGCGGTATGTTAATCGGTACAGTTGAAAAAATAGGACCAGCTCTAGAAGGAAAGACAAATCTTAAAGTTGGAGATAAGATAGCTACATTAGTATCATTATCATTAACTCCTTTAAGAATAGATGAAATACTAGAAGTAAGAAAAGATATTGATCAAGTAGATATAAAAGGAAAAGCAATACTATTTGAAAGTGGTATTTATGCTGTAATACCAGATGATATACCAGAAAATCTTGCATTATCTGTATTAGATGTTGCTGGTGCACCAGCTCAAACTGCAAAATTAGTTAAGCCTGGTGATACAGTATTAGTTATAGGTGGAGCAGGTAAGTCTGGTATGTTATGCTTATATGAAGCTAAGAAAAGGGTTGGAGTAACTGGTAAAGTAATTTGTTTAGGATATAGTCAAGCAAGTATAGATAGAGTTAAGAAAGCAGGATTAGCAGATTATTATATTAAAGCAGATGCAACTAATGCTGTTGAAGTTATGGAAAAGATTAAAGAAGTTACAAATGGAGAGATGGTGGATATAACTATAAACTGTGTAAACGTTCCTAATACTGAAATGGCAAGTATATTAGCGACAAAAGATGATGGTTTAATCTATTTCTTTAGTATGGCTACTAGCTTTACTAAAGCAGCATTGGGAGCAGAAGGGGTAGGAAAAGATGTAACTATGATTATAGGAAATGGATATACAAAAGGTCATGCAGAAATTGCTCTTCAAATAATGAGAGAAAGCGAAGATTTAAGAAAAATATATGAAGAGTTATATGCGTAATTATTAGTCGTTCGCTTTTCGCTGTTCGTCATTCGTTTTTCGAATGGCGAATATCGAAAGACGAATATCGAATTTAAATTAAAAGGGGGAGATTTAATGGTAAATTTCAGAGATATTGAACTTTGGAAAAATGTAACAGATGAAGAATGGAACGATTGGAGATGGCAGGTAAAAAATAGAATTACAAATGTTGAAGATCTTAAGAAAATTATAAACTTAACAGAAGAAGAAGAAAGAGATATAAGAGAAACATTAAAGAAGTTTAGAATGGGTATAACGCCTTACTATGCTTCTCTTATGGATAAGGATGACCCTAAATGTCCTGTTAGAATGCAAGCAGTACCTACAATAATGGAAACTCATACGAGTTCAGCAGATATGTTAGATCCATTACATGAAGATACAGACTCACCAGTTCCAGGCTTGACTCACAGGTATCCTGATAGAGTGCTTTTACTTATAACAGACCAATGTTCTATGTACTGCAGACATTGTACAAGAAGGAGATTTGCAGGGCATCAAGATGCAGCAATGCCAATGGATAGAATTGAAGCAGCTATCGAATATATTAGAAAAACACCTCAAGTAAGAGATGTTCTTTTATCAGGCGGAGATGCTTTGTTAGTGTCAGATGAAAGATTAGAAACTATTATTAAAAAGTTAAGAGAAATACCTCATGTTGAAGTAATACGTATAGGTTCACGTACTCCTGTTGTATTACCGCAGAGAATTACAGATGACCTAGTTAATATGCTTAAGAAGTATCATCCAATTTGGTTAAATACACACTTCAACCATCCAAAAGAAATTACAGAGGAGTCAAGAAGAGCTATAGAAAAACTAGCTAATGCAGGTATACCATTAGGTAACCAATCTGTATTACTAAGAGGTGTAAATGACTGCGTACATGTAATGAGAAAGTTAGTTCATGAATTGGTTAAAATTAGAGTAAGACCTTATTATATATATCAGTGTGACCTTTCTATGGGTATAGAGCACTTTAGAACTTCAGTTTCAAAAGGTATAGAAATTATCGAAGGTTTAAGAGGACATACTTCAGGTTATGCTGTACCTACATTTGTTGTAGATGCTCCTGGCGGCGGAGGAAAAATACCTGTAATGCCTAACTATGTAGTATCTATGTCTCCTAACAAGGTGATTTTAAGAAACTTTGAAGGAGTTATAACAACTTATACTGAGCCTGAAGATTATAAATCTGAATGTAATTGTTCTGTATGTAGAGGGGAAAAAGAGCATAAACTTACAGGTGTAGCTGGTCTTTTACAAGGCAATGATATAGCCCTTGAACCAACTAAGCTAGAGAGAAGAGAAAGAGCGGAAAATAGATGATAGGTATTGGGTGCTAGGTACTAGGTACTGGAGGCTGTCAGCTGTTGACTGTCAGCTGTCAGCCTTTAATCAATATGCGAGGTGCTAAAGATGAAGCTTATAGATATCATAGATAAAAAATATAAAACAGTTTCAATTGTAGGTATGGCAAAGAATGCTGGTAAAACTGTTACATTAAATAAATTGATAGAGGATGCTTACGATAGAAATATAATATTAGGCATAACTTCTATTGGAAGAGACGGTGAAAATAAAGATATAGTTACAAATACTGAGAAACCTATGATATATGTTCCAGAAGGAAGTTTTGTAGCTACAACAACTGAAAATTTAGATAAAGGGGACGCGAAACTAGAGATTATAAAGGTTACAGAGTATAAGACGCCAATGGGGGAAGTGGTTGTAAGTAGAGTAAGAGACGGTGGATATTTGCAAATAGCAGGACCTCAAACTAATAAAGGTATTAAAGAAATAAGTGATTTTATGTTATCTTTGGGAGCAGAAATTGTTTTAATAGATGGGGCTATAGATAGAGTTTCTTCAGCATCACCCTCTGTTTCAGAGGGTACTATATTGGCTACAGGAGCGGTTATAAGCAGAGATATAAACAGAGTAATTGAAGATACGGTTCATACAATAAGACTTTTTAATCTTGAGAGTATTACTGATATTAATGAGAAAGCTGCTATTAAAGAAATAATGAAAAATGAAAGAATAGGTATTGTAGATAAACTCTTAAATATACAATATCTTGATATAAAGACTGCTATAAATAGTGGGAAAGTAATCGGTTCGGAAATTAAAGAAGATACCAAATATGTAGTATTTCCAGGGGCTTTGGTTGGAAAAACTTTAATTGATATTATAAGTACTACAAGATTATTTAAGCAGGTTGAGTTTATTGTTAAAGATGGGACTAAGATATTTATTTCACCAAAAGAATGGTTAAAGCTTATGAAAATGGGGGTTAAAGTTAAAGTTTTGGAATCTATTAATACATTAGCTGTAACGATAAATCCATATTCTCCACAGGGTTATTATTTTGATAGTAGTGAATTTCTAAAAAAAATGCGCGGCTTTATTAAAGATATACCTGTTTTTGATGTGATGTTGGGGGATGAATAAAATGAGTTTTTTATTGGATGATGAAACAAAAAAGATAATAGGTTTTAATTATGTGATAAACCAAATAAAAGTAATAACTCCATTTGGTTGTCAATTAAAAGAGAAATTAAAACCATATATGCCGGGAGAAGAGGATATATTAAGGGACGAACTAGATAAAGTAGAAACTTTAATAAATTTAATTAGAAATAATGGCAAAGAGTTTATTCGTATTAAAGGACTTCTTGAGCATTTTAAAGATTTAAGTAATTCGGTTAAAAATACAGTTAAAGGAAATACTTTAACATTAGTAGAATTGTTTGAGATAAAAAACTTCGTTTTTCTTTTAAAAAAGCTTAATGAAGAAATTCTAAAGCTAAATTTTGACATACCTTCAGATATGAGGATTAGGAGAATTGAAAAGCTAGAACGCCTATTAGACCCACGAAATGAGGGTATAATGACATTTTATATATATGAGGAATATTCAGATAGACTTAAAGAAATCAGAGAGAACAAGAAGAAGCTTAAAGAAAGTATAAAGTGCGAAAAGAGAAAAATAAGGGGAAAAATAAAAAAAGACTTAAAGCTTAACGTGAATTTAAAAGGAGAAGTTACTGTATTAAAAGATGATACTGAATTAATAGAAAAAATTGAAAAATATCCTTTTCTAACTTATTCTTCTGAGACTTATATGAATATTAAATATGTAATTAAATCGACTCCAGTAATTGATAGTTTAGAGAAGGAGCTAGATAATGTTAAACGTATGGAAGAAGAGGAAGAATTTAAGGTTAGAAAAGAGCTGTCAAAAGAAATAGGTGGATTTAGTGATGCTTTATTAAGTAATATGAATGCTATTGGAAAATTGGACTTAACAATTGCAAAAGCATATATGGCAATTGATATTGATGGAGTTAAACCTAAAATTAAAAATGAACATTCAATAAATATAATAGATGGAAGGCATATTGAAGTAGAGGATTTTCTTAAAGAAAAGGGAAAATCATTTACTCCAATAAGCATTAAATTGTCAGAAGGTGTTACATGTATTACTGGAGCCAATATGGGAGGTAAGACTGTTACTCTTAAACTTATTGCATTATTGTCTGTAATGGCACAATATGGCTTATTTATTCCTTGTAGAGGAATGGAACTAGGGCTTAATGGATTTATACATGTATCTATAGGCGATTTGCAGTCTGTTGATAGGGGGCTAAGTACATTTGGTGGAGAGATAAGTAAGCTTAAAGTTGCATTAAATAGAAAGGATAATAGAGGACTTATTTTATTAGATGAACTTGCGAGAGGAACAAATCCAGAAGAAGGATATGCGATATCTAAAGCAATAGTTAATTTTCTGAAAGATAGTAAAAGTATAACGGTAATAACTACACATTATGATAATGTAGCAAATTCGGATGATGTGGTTCATCTCCAAGTAATAGGTCTTGCTAACGTTAATTATGATGAATTAAAACAGAGGCTTTTGAAAGATAAAATAGATGGTATTGAAGTTGTAAGTCAGTATATGGATTATAGATTAAAAAGGGTAACTAATAAAAGTCAAGTTCCTAGAGATGCAATAAATATAGCAAGATTGATGGGGCTTGATGAAGAGATACTAAAAAATGCTGAGGAGATATTGGGTGCTGGGTACTAGATACTAGTATTGGATATTTGCTGTTCGCTGCTCGCTTTTCGCTCTTCGAATATCGAAATACGAATGGTGAATAGCGAAATACGAATTACCAAAATGCAAAGGAGGTATGTTATATGAAGAGCAAGTTAAATCTTGATCCGAATGTAATAAATAGTGCTAGAGAGGCTGCAAGAGGTATAGCTGAAGATGTTCAGGAATTTATTGATAGACATACTACAGTTTCAATTGAAAGAACTGTTGCCAGATTATTAGGTATAGATGGAGTGGATGAAATAGACAAACCACTTCCAAATGTTGTGGTAGACAACATTGTTGAAGGAGGAGGACTTCCTTTAGGAGCTGCTTATTGGATAGGTAATGCTATGGTTCAAACAGGAGATGATCCTCAGACTATAGCTGAAAAGGTAAGTAGGGGAGAATTAGACTTAACTAGACTTCCTATTGCAAGTATAGATAAGATTAAAGAAGCTATATATCCAATAGCGGTTAAAACAGTAGAGAGAATAAAGAAAAATAGAGAAAAGAGAGAAGAATATATAAATAGGCTAGGAGAAGGTAGAAAACCATATCTTTATGTAATAGTTGCTACAGGAAACATATATGAAGATGTTATTCAAGCACAGGCAGCTGCTAGACAAGGAGCAGACATAATAGCTGTAATTCGTTCAACAGCTCAGAGTTTACTTGACTATGTGCCATATGGACCAACAACTGAAGGTTTTGGTGGGACTTATGCTACTCAGGAAAACTTTAGAATTATGAGAAAAGCTCTTGATGAAGTAGGAGAAGAAGTAGGAAGATACATCAGATTATGTAACTATTGTTCAGGTCTTTGTATGCCAGAAATTGCAGCGATGGGAGCACTAGAAAGACTAGATGTTATGTTAAATGATGCATTGTATGGTATTCTTTTTAGAGATATCAATATGCAGAGAACTTTAGTTGACCAGTATTTCTCAAGAATTATCAACGGATACGCTGGTATTATCATAAATACAGGAGAAGATAACTACTTAACTACAGCTGATGCTGTAGAAGAAGCTCATACTGTTTTAGCATCTCAGTTTATAAATGAACAGTTTGCACTAAAAGCTGGTATACCAGAAGAACAAATGGGACTTGGACACGCATTTGAAATGAATCCAGACATTGAAAATGGATTTTTATGGGAGTTGGCACAAGCTCAAATGGCTAGAGAAATATTCCCTAAGGCACCACTTAAATATATGCCGCCTACAAAATTCATGACAGGTAATATTTTCAAAGGGCATATACAAGATGCAATGTTTAACTTAGTATCAATAATGACTCATCAGGGTATACAATTACTTGGGATGTTAACTGAGGCGATTCATACACCACATTTACATGATAGAATGCTTTCTATTGAGAATGCTAGATATATTTTTAACAATGCTAGAAACCTAGGAGATGAAATAGAATTTAAAGAAGGCGGAATAATTCAGACTAGAGCACAGGAAGTATTGAAAAAGGCTGAAGAATTACTTAAAGAAATTAGAAGAGAAGGATTATTCTCAACTATAGAAAAAGGTAAGTTTGGAGGAGTAAAAAGGTCAAGAACAGGCGGAAAAGGATTAGAAGGAGTTGCTGCTAAAGCAGAAAATTACTACAATCCGTTCATCCAGTTGATGCTTGGAGGTGACAGATAATGGCTATGGAGAAAGTAGATTTGACAAGAGTAAAACCTTATGGAGATACTTTAAATGATGGAATGATGCAACTTAGTTTTACTTTGCCTGTACCTTATGGTGATGAAGCAGACGAAGCTGCAAGAAGACTAGTAAAGAAAATGGGGCTAGAGGATCCAAGTGTAGTTTATTCTTGTGATTTAGGGGTAGGATATACTTACTTTGTTGTTTATGGTAAGTGTCAGCATACTGTAGATTACACAAAAATAGAAGTACCTAAAGTTGATATAGATGTAATGGATAAATATGAAGTAGAAGCCTATATAAAAGAAAATATTAAAAGAAATGTAGTAATTGTAGGAGCTTGTACTGGAACAGATGCTCATACTGTAGGAATTGATGCAATAATGAATATGAAGGGATATAATGGCAATTACGGTCTTGAAAGATATAAGGGAATAGAAGCCCATAACCTAGGGAGTCAGGTTCCTAATGAAGAATTAGTTGCAAAAGCTATAGAATTAAATGCAGATGCAATATTAGTATCTCAAGTAGTAACTCAAAAGGATGTTCACATTCCTAACCTTACACAATTAGTTGAGTTATTAGAAGCTGAAGGGATAAGAGATAAAGTTGTATTAGTTTGCGGTGGACCAAGAATTTCTCATGAGTTGGCAAAAGAGCTTGGATATGATGCAGGCTTTGGTTCAGGTACTTATGCTTACCATGTAGCTTCATTTATTGTAACTGAAATGGTAAGAAGAGGTTTGGTTTAATGGTAATAAAATGAGAGTAGGCTTAGAAAAGCTTACTCTCATTTTTAAAATTATTGCAAGTTATTTATAGACTATTTATTTCTAATTACCCATATTGTTATCTATGTATTTAATATTTTTTATTTCTTCTAAGAAAATAGGTAATACTCTTTCTTTATTTTTCAAAAAATAAGATAACCGTACAATAGCACTGTTTTTGTTATCAACGTAAAACAAGAAATAATCATTTCTTTTACCATATTCATTAGTTTTACTTCCTAAATATTCATTGTAGTGTTGTAACTCTTCTTCTTTTTTTACTTGTAAAGGTGGGCCGTGATCTTCAACAAATTTTTCAGCTAATAACTTAACTTCCTTAAAACTATTACCTGTTTCTATTTCAAATGGTAATACATTAATAGTTTCTGTATTATCATTTAATTGAAATTCAGTACCATCTTCAAATTCAACTACTTTAATTAAATCTGATATATACATTCCAAAGTAAGTAAATCTAATTTTTACAAATTTCACTGTCTTTTCTTCACCATGAATAATAATTTTTTTCTTCTCATTGCCATTATACTCTTTGCAATCTGGAAATAGATTTATACGATTTTCTTCAACTATTTTATGTATATTTTCTTGTTTTTGTTTAGGGGTATTGTTTTTTATATGTTCTTGTTTATTTTGATTTTGAGTTATATCTTTTGTTTTATCTTCAATCGCATTATTAATCTTATTCATTTGGCAATTTGTTAATATTAAAATAGAGAAGCATATTAGTAAAACTACAAAAATTCTGTTTTTCATTTTTTCACCTTATTTCTACCAGTTAAATTACTTTTAGAATCTTTAGCCCATTTGTTTATTTCTATATTTTCAAATAAATACGGGGTAGATTTATAAAGAATATATATTGTACCGCTATTTGCTACGGCATTTAACGCATCATTTAAAGTTTTGTAATTATTAATATAAGGTCCGACAGTTATGGTGTTTGGCAAGGAATGTACTATGTTTGGGTAAAATATAATTAGTATTAATAAAAGAAGTAAAAGGATAAAAAATATATATTTAATGAAATTTGTGAAATATTTACCTATAACTACGCCCCCTACCAATATTCAACAAAAATATTATACTATATACTATAAATATGCGAAATGTATTCGACAAAAAAGGATAAAAAATATTTAAAATAAGGAGGTTTTAAAATGAAAATTAAATATTTAGGTCATGCTTGTTTTAAAATTACTACAAATAAAGGTATAAGGATAATGACAGACCCATTTGATGAAACTGTAGGTTATGAAGTACCAAGAGATGAAGTTGATATAGTTACTACAAGCCATGAACATTTTGACCACAATTATATAGAAGGTCCTACTGGAGATTTTGAGGTAGTAAGTAAGGTAGGAAATTTCTATGTAAAAGATATACCAATTACAGGGATTGCTACTTATCATGACAAAGAACAGGGAAGCAAAAGAGGAAGTAATGTTGTATACATATTTACAATTGGAGATTTAAGAGTTTGTCATTTAGGTGATCTAGGGCATATACCAGATAGTAAGCAGATAGAAGCTATTGGTGAAATAGATGTATTACTGATTCCAGTTGGAGGAGTATATACAATAGACGCAGAAGAAGCAAAAAAAGTTGTAGACCTTATAAATCCTAATATAATTATTCCTATGCATTATAAAACAGACGATTTAAAATTTGAATTAGGAAGCTTAGACGATTTTACAAAGTATTTTGATAATGTAGAAAAAATAAACTCCCAAGAAGTTGAAATTAATAAAGACACTATTTCTAATGCAGGAAAGAAGGTTATTGTGTTAAGATATAAATAGGGTAATGGGTATACAGTTTGTGTGAAAACTCGAAATTCATTACTCAAATGTATATATAGTCTTATGAATTATGAGTAGATAGATTTTAAATGATAAAAACGTGGTAACTTTAGATTATACCACGTTTTTTATATTTAATTCTTTAATTTTTCAATACTTTTTTGAATTTTCTTTATTATCTTTTGATTTTTTTATCTTTTCTTCTAATTCTTTTACTTTCATTTTGTCATTAAACATTGGAAAGTCATTCTTATCAATAATTATTTCATAATCATCACTAAAATCAGAAAATTTTTCACTTTTAACTTTTATCTCCCCTTGAATATTACTTACAAGATAGTAAAATGAATCCCCAGCATTTTCATTTAAGAAAAAAATAATTCTTTCCCCTTCTCTAACGTTTGTCATATAATCTTTTATGAAAGTTTCTCCCTTAACTATACGACCTATAACTTTATCTATTCTAATTTTGCTTCCTTTAGATAAAGCACCTTTAAGTGATTTGTCTACTTTTACATCCATTCTTACAACTATTTTTTTAACAGATATATTAGGATTAGAAGTTTTTAATGGAATTTCTTTAGGTTTATGAATTTTTTCCACTACACCGATAACTATAGCATCACTTTTTTGTACTAACTCATCTGTTGTACTAAATATACGCTCTAAACTATGTGCTTTTGGTTTATCATTATCTATACTAAAATGTATTATTAAAAAGACTGTACCTATTAAAACAATAGCTATTATTAAAAAATTATTGATATTTTTTCTAAAAATATTCATAATACCCTCCTAGTTAAATTTATTTGTTTAAATTCTTTTACTTGCTCAATCTTCAAATATTATAAATTTATTTATGTGAGTTTCTTATTGCAATTATTTTGACTCATTTACCAAAACATACTATATTACTACAATATTTGTCAACGATGTTTTTGTTGCAATTTATCATATTTTAGAATGATATTACTAATTATCTAATAACAAAGAAGATATAATTAATCAAAATTAAATGGTATAATAGAGTAAAAAAAAGAGGTGTTTTATTATAAAGAATTATACGTTTGTTTTCACATACTCTGCATAGTCTATTGCCTTAGTTATCAGTTTACATTTTTAATCAAATACCCAGTACCTAGCACCTAGTACCCAGTACCTAGTACCCAGCACCTGTAATATAATTCCATTTAAGAAATCGCAGTATTTTGTCGATATAAATAAATGATGATACTAATGATTCGGAGGTATGGAAATGGATAGATTAAAGAGGTTTTTTTCTATAATTTTAGCTGTAATACTTACAATTACATATATTCCATATTTAGATATGATAAGTTATTCAGCAGATACTTTAAGTATAGATTCTATAACTCCAAATAAAGTTTCTGCTGCAAACGGTAAGATTATAACCATTATGGGGACAGGGTTCGGTAATGATAAGACAGAAATTGCAGAAATAAAGATAATATATGATGGAGAACCTACTATTGTTAACTTAAACAGTGATGACATATTATCGATTAATGATACAGAAGTTAGCATAAGAATACCACAATCAACAAACGGATATATAGGACTAGCTTATTTATCTATAAGTAGAACTGGCTGGGGGTCAGATTCCATACCTTTCGAATATATAAATGATCCTATTATTAATAAGATTGTTACAAATACAGAAATAAGTATTGAAAGAGACGCTGATGGAAATATAGTAAAGAATCCTGATGGTTCAGCGAAAAGAACTAAAGAGACATATTTAGAGATTTATGGTTTTAATTTCAACTTACCTGGTGATAGTGATAACATTGAAGATTATATTGAATTAAAAAATGCTGAAAGTACAATGGCAGCTGAGGTTATTTATCAAAGTGAAGGTTATATAAAGGCAAAGCTGCCCGAAAATTTTATATATGGAGATAGTTATGAAATAACTGTGAAAAATAAGTTTGGAGGTTCAGCTAATAGTAATCAGACTATTACGTTAGCAGAACATGATATTACACAGCTTTCGAACTTAAAAGTCAACATAGGTGGCACGTTAATTATATATGGTACAAACTTTCCTTCTGAAACTGATTTGAAGGTATATATAGGGGAAGAAAATGGAGAAAAAGAAGCAGTTGTAGATACAAGTACTTTAACTTCAACTCAGATTAATATTACGGTTCCTCAAGTAGCAACAACTAACTATCAAAATGTAAAGGTTTTAGATAACAGTAAACAAACAGCAGTAACTTTAGTAGATGAATTAGAAGTTTTACCATCTCCAACCCCTTTTACAGTATCTGCGATTACGCCAAATGCTGGTACAAAACAAGGTGGAACAGAAGTAAGGATAGTTGGTACAAATTTAACTCCTGATATGAAGATAATGTTTGGCGAAAACTATGCAACTAATGTTGAATTTGATACGGAAATGAGTGTAGATGGGACAACAGTTTTAAAAGCTATAACCCCACCATCTGATACAATTGGGGCTGTTGATGTAAAAATAATTAATCCTATTGATAATGGAGAATTCATTTTAGAAAAGGGATATAGATATACAGAAGTGGAAAATTCATTGGTAGTTATAGATATAAATCCAACTGAAGGTTACGAAACAGGCGGTGACTTAGTATCTATAACAGGGCTTAACTTTCAAAGAACTAAGGAAGATGATAATGGTGATATAGTTTCTGATGAAAAGGAATTTACATTATCTGAAGATAATAAGATATTGACATTAGAAAGTGATGTAATTAAGGATTATCCTAAGCTTGGAACTAGCGAACTAGTAGATGTAGTTAGAGTTAGAACCGTTAAGGTATACTTTGGCGGAGAGTTAGCCGAAATACAAACAATTCAAGAAAATGGACAAGATGTTCCGACTATAATAAATAAAGATACAGGTCAGCAGGTTTTGAGAGTTAAATCTCCACAAGTTGCATTAAAGCCAAGGGTAGATACTTCGGTGGACCTTTCTGTTGAGATAACAACTAAATTTATAGATGCATCTACATATAATGATGGCGATGATAGTAACGATATAGTTATAGATCAATTTACAGAAAAGGAAGTAGCTTTAAGACAGTTTATATATAAACCTGTTCCAAGTGCACCAGAGCTTAATTATGTGTACTTGTATAAAGTAAACGGACTACCTTTAATAGATGAGAATTCACAAATGGCTAAAGGTCCTTCTGAAAGTAAGGTATATATATATGGTTTAGATTTTAGACCTGATGCAAAGGTGTATTTCTTTAAAGAGGATGGAAGACCTTTAAACGAACTTCTTGTATCAAGTAATGAAGGACAAGTGGTTTCAGTTGATACTTTACAAGGAGCTTTAAATGGGAAGACAATCAATAGAATAGAAGTAATTGTACCAAATATAAAAGAATTAGGACCTGTTACAGTTTTAGTAGAAAATGCAGATGGCGGAAGGACAAAGACGATAGCCGAGTTTGTAGAAGAAGGAAGCTATACTGATAAAGAATTAGAGGTTAGACAGTTTGAATATATTTCTACACCAATAATAAATGAGGTATCACCAGAATTTGGTTCTACTAACTATACAGAAGATGGACAAACAGTTATAAGGAATCCTTTAGTTGTTATAAATGGGGATATGTTTTTAGCCATAGCAGAAACTGACCAAAATGGAGAAACAACTATTAAAAAACCTTATGTATATGTTGTTCCTGAAAGCATAACAACACAAGAAATAGAAAATGATCATTATAATAACCCAGATGCAATTCTTAAGTACAGAGGAGAAGTATTAGAGGTAACAACAGAAAATGATAATAAACTTATTAAATTAGATGGTGTTAAAGATAAACTAGGAAATAGAATGGTAGTTAAGATGCCTTCTGTAAACGAAGAAAATGGAGGCTATAGAGATATTATAGTTATAAATCCGGATGGTGGAATCAATAGATTGGAAGATGCTTTTGAATATAGAAAGCCTGAAAGTAGACCAGAAATTATATCTATTAAACCTGATAAAGGTAATGTATTAGGTGGCGAGAGAGTAGTAATTACAGGAAAAGATTTCGACTATGACCCACAAGAGGTGCTTATCATAGTAACTATAGATGGTGAGAAAGCACAGATCGAGAAGATAGAAAGAAGTATATCAGGAGCAGATAATACTGTAGATGTAACTATAATTACTCCAAGAGGAACAGAAGGTAAAAAAATAGTACAAGTTATAAACCAAGATGGTGGTACTGCTGAAGGATATTATACGTATACAAGAGTTTATACTAATCCTGTTATAAAAACGATAGCACCATCTCACGGTGGACCATTAACTGAAGTGATTATTAAGGGTGACGATTTTGTTTTACCTAACCCAGATTCACAAGATGAAGATGAACAGCATGGTACTAGAGTATTCTTTAATGACTATGAAATTCAAACTAGCGTAACAGATGAAAATCAGGCGGTAATAGAAGATGTTTATGTTATAGATAAAGAGACGATAAGAATAGTAGTTCCTGATGATTTACCTTTAGGCCTCAAAGATGTAACTATAGTAAACCCAGATACAGCCAAGTTTACTATAGAAGATGGTTTTAACTATTTAAAACCTCAAAGTAACCCTACTATTACTTCAATATCTCCAAGCGAAGGTTCGAGAGACGGAGGTACTATTGTAACTATAGAAGGTACAGATTTTATGGAAGATATTGAAGTATATTTCGGAGAAAAGAAAGGTATTAATCCAATAGTAAATGGGGATGGGACTAAGATATTTGTTACCACACCAGATTATGAGGTGGATGAAAAGATTACAGATAGAGTTTCTGTACCAGTTACTATTGTGAATTTTGATGGAGGTTCTGATACAGTACGTGACGGATTTACTTTTAGAGTACCAGGAAGTTTTCCAACTATAGAAAAGATAGATCCATCAGTAGGATCAACCGCTGGTTATGATACTATAACTATTATAGGTACTGATTTCAGATACTCAGATTTAAACAGTAATGGCAAATGGGATGAGGGAGAACCTCTACCAAAAGTGTACTTTAATGGTATAGAGGCTCTAGATGTTCAGTATTCTAGCTATAAAGTATTGATAGTTAAAACTCCACCATATCTAGAGCCAGGTAAAGTAGATGTTATATTAGTTAATCCAGATGCAGGTACATTTGTATTTAAAGATGGATTTACTTATGAAAAATCTAAGCCTGAAATAACTAGCGTAACACCTGATACTGTTACAAAATTAGGTGGTACAGAATTAACTATTCTAGGTAAAAACTTTATCGATAGAAACAAAATAAATCCTGAAAATTATTTTGGTGGAGAAGATATAGACTTAGAGGTTATCTTTGGAGATGAATATGATTATACACCTATTGTAGGAGGACATGGTATTGTAGAAGTTGGAAATCTGCAGGTTGAATATGATAATAGAGATGTAGAAGCTGAAAATAATGTATTTGTGAGATTAGATGGAGAAGACAAAATATCTTTCAATATTAAAGAAGGACAGACTAGAATAGAAACTTTGCCAACAGGTTTAGACGAAACAAAATTAGAAGGTATAAAGATAGAGCTTAAAGATAACAAGCTTATGGTCACAAGAAGATTATCGCCAAGAGTAGAGTATATAGATGAGAACACGTTAGTTGTAGTAACTCCTCCGCAAGATACAATAGGAGAAAAGAAAGTAAAAGTTGTAAATATAGATGGAGGTACAGGAGAAGGGGTAATAGAAATAAAAAATCCTAACAGTCAGCCAGTAATTACTGATATAGAACCTAAAAGACCTATTTATAAAGCTGACTCTGAGGAAGTAGATTATTATGTTGTGGAATCTACAATAGATGGAGGATTAACGTTTACTATTGAGGGAAGTGATTTTAGAAAAGGTGTAAGAGTAATGATTGGTAGTGAAGAAGCAGAAATAATAAGCAGAAGCAATGAAGATGATAAAATAGTAGTAAGGTCTCCTGAAGGAAGAGAAATAGATATAAATAAGCCTTTACGTATCGTAGTTATCAATGAAGATGGCGGAACTGCCGATTCATCTCTTAAAGAAGGGCTGCCAATATACTATGTATATAGAATAAAAGAAAGTAATCCAGTAATAGAGGAAGTTACTCCAGATAGAGGAAGTGCAGCTGGTGGTGATAGGATTACTATTACGGGTAATGACTTCAGGATAGAGAATATTACAGTAAGGATTGGAGCAAAAGAAGCAACTGTAGTCCTAGAAGAATCCTCATATAAAAAATTAGTTGTAATTACACCTTCAAGTGATATTTTAGGTCCTGTAGATGTATTTGTTAGAAATGAGTCAGCTTTAGGAGAAGTTGTTTTAAAGAATGGATTTACTTATTATTCAAACCCAACTATAACAGATATAACACCTGATGAAGTACATTTTACAGGAGGACAGAAGGTTACAATCAAGGGTACTCTGTTTATGGAGGGTATAAAGGTATATATCGATGGAGAAGAAGTTAAGGATGTAGCATATATAGATGAAAATACAATAGAAATAATAACTCCAGAAGGGGATTTAGGAGATAAGGATGTTAAGATAGAAAATACTGATGGTGGTTCTTTTGTAGCAATTAAAGGTTTAAAATATATTTTACCTATACCTGCAAACCCTACAGGATTTTTTGCATATCCTGGACATGAACGTTCTATAGTTTTGAAATGGAGCGAAACTGATGGAGCTGAAAGGTATAAAATATTCGGTAAGAAAAAGGGAGAAGAAGAGTATAAGTTTATAGCAGAAACTTTAGAAACAGAGTATTATATTAAAGATTTAGATGAAGATACTAAGTATTATTTCAAATTATGGGCTGTAAATAAATATGGAGAGTCTAAGGGGTATGCATATGCATATACCACTACATTAGATTCAAAGGAAGATAAAGGAGATAGCAAATATAAGGACGAATCTGTGACTGTTGAAAGCATAATAAAAAATTCAGCTGGTAGCATTTCTGTACTATTGCCAGAAATTTATACAAGTAGCCAGTATACAGTAAAACTAACTGATAAAAATTATAAAGATTTCAAGCAGATAGAATTAACTATACCATTGAGAGTGGTAATGGATAATTATGGAAGACTTATTGTAAATTCTAGTGAAGTGTATTTAGACTTACCATTTTATAGTTTAAAAACAGGCTTAATAAATAAGATTCAAAACATAGATAATGATTCTAATGTTAAAGTTATAGTAGCTCGAATTCCTAAGGCAGAAAAGCATAGAATATCTAAAAAACTTAGAAGAAGAGAAAAGCTTTTAACAGACGGATTCAAAATACAATTTATGCTTCAGGAAGGAAAGAGTATTATACCATTTGAAATGTATAATTATGTAACTGTTTCACTTATTGTTAATAAAGAAAATCTTGATAAAGAAAGAATGTACTTAGGCATATTAAATGTTGAGAAAAATAGGCTCGACAAATACGAAGCATCAATTTATCAGGTATTCGACTATAGCCTTATGAAATGGGTATATTATGTTGAAGGTAGAATAAATAAAGAAGGTAAATTTGTAGTGGGGTATAGATAATAGGTACTAGGTACTGGATGCTAGGTACTAGTTCCATTTTTTCCATACCTAGTACCAAGTACCCAGTACCCAAAAAGCGAGGTGTCGTAATGAAGAAAATAATAGCTTTACTAACAACAGTAATAATGGTTGTTTCAATAGCTTCAGTATCTTATGGAGTTTTAGGACAAGAAGCAGCAGCCTATGAAGGACTACCTGCTTATAAGGAACTATATAACAATATTAACTTTGCAGATATAAAAAGTCATTGGGCGAAAGATTCTATATATAGAATGAGTAGTCTTTCAGTAATAAAAGGAGTTGGGTATAATAAATTTTATCCTGATGGTACTTTGACAAGAGAACAGGCTATAGCTTTATTGGTAAGGTTATTGGGACTGGAATCTCAAGCTCAAATTTCAGGTGAAAATTCTATTAAAAATAGTGATACAGGAGGATATACAATTCTTACTCCAAATGATTACTGGTCAAGGGGATATATAGATGTAGCACTTCAAAATAATATAATTACTCAGGAAGAAGTTGACGATATTTTAACTTTAACAGAGGAAGAACAGAATGATCTGGAATTAGAAATTGAGAAAGAAATTGTTTCGTATGAAACAGACCCTGATTTAACAGATAATCAAATAAAAAATATTGAAAATCAGTTAAGAGAAAAGATAGAGAAAAAATACACATGGAAAAAGCCAGCAGATAGAGAACAGGTAGCTATATGGGTATCTAGAATACTTGATTTAAAACCTATTTACGGACAAGCACAGCAAAAAATATACAACTTAAAAGATTGGCAGAAAATAAAAACTACAAATATACCTATTATAGAAGCTTTATTACAAAAAGGAGTAATGAAGGGTGATGACAGAGGGTATTTTAACCCTAAAGGTTATCTTAAAAGAGCAGAGATGGCTAAATTATTAGACAATATATTTGAAGATTTTTTGCTTAAACAAGGGTATAAAATAGGTACTGGTCTAGTAGAAAGAATAGACAAAAACTATCAAATAGATGAAAAAACTACTATTGAAAAGAAAATTTTTAGAATAAAAGATGACGATAATAATATTTTAAACTTTATTGCTCAGGAATCAGAAGATGACGTTTATGACAGAGGGTTTTTAGTTTATAAAAATGGCAGTTTAACTAAATATAATGAATTGAATGAGTATGATTATATAAAATATTATATTAATCCTCAAAATAATGTTGTCTTTGTTGAGATTTTAAATAACATACCTGTTTTACTTGATGGAACAGTAGAAAAAATTGGAGATAATCAAATTACGATTAGGGACTATTTAGACGATATTCACAGTTTTAATATAATTCCTGGAGTTGATATAAGAGTAAACAATAATAAAGCGAAGCTAAGTGATTTACTTTATGGGCAGGATGTGACATTGACGATTAGTGGCGGAAAAGTAATAAAGATAGATGGATACATTGATATTGAAGAAGAAGGATATATTCATCCAGGAGACAGAATATTTATCGGAAAGGTTCTTTATATTGATAGTCAAGACAATAAACTGACTTTATTAAAGGATAATAATGAATATGAATTTATCATTAAGCCATATGTTCCAGTAATAAAAGGTGATACAAATATTAATTTAAGCAGTATAAAGGAAGGCGATATAGTAAAACTTGAGTTTGACCAGTATGAAGGAAATATGCCTGTGAAAGTAAATGTTTATACAGATGATAGGCAGTTTGAAAATATTATAAAAGGAAAGCTAGACTTTGTGAACTTAGTTAGAAACGAGATTATTTTAAGTAATGTCTTTTATTATGAACATGCAAAATGGTTATATAAAGATGAAAGTATGAAGTTATCTCTAGATTCTGATGTAGACATTTATTTTGATGGTTTAAATATTCCGAAAGAAAATCTTAAACAGTATTTAGGAAAAGAAGTATATTTAGCTACTGATAAGAAATACGGTAAAGAGGAAGCATTTAAGATTATATTGAAAAATGGATACGAAAGAAACTATTATAATTCAATTCAAGATATTGCTTATGGGCAGAATAAAATAAAAGTAGATTATAATGAGATTTATTATGATAGTAAAAGTACTATAATTATAAAAGACGGAAGAGTAATTCATCCATATAATTTAAATAAAGGTGATGATATTTACGTAATATCGCAAGGAAAAGATAAATATACAGCTGCATTAATTTCAGTTGAAAATATACCTTCAACAGGACTTGTTATATATAGAGGAAGAATTGATGAAATAGGTGAGTATAAATTTGAACTTGATGATTATGATGTTCTAAAGGATAATAATTGGGATTTTTCTACAAAACAAATAAGCTTTGATATTAGTGAAGATACAAAAATTTTGGATACAAGAAATGATAATCCTATAGAAGTTTCTATAAAAGATTTTACAAACAGTAGGTTCCTAGAAGATAAATATTCAATAAACAGTTATTACAGGAAATATGCATATGTTGTAAAATATGACGATATGACAATAGCAATGAATGTTATAGATGAAAATACTAATCCGAAGATAATCACAGTAGCAGATGTGGATAATGTGGATAAGATTAATAAGAATATTACTTTAAAAAATATTAAAGACTGGAATGAGTTTAAGGGTATTTGGAATATTAATAATGCAACATTTACTCTAGATGTGAATAAAGCATTAATTATAAAAGAAGGACAGAATATAACTATTAACGATATTTCACCAGGCGACAGTTTATACATCTTAAGAAATAATAACGTTGGGTATATAGTGGTGGTTAGATAACTACGGTAATTCGCTATTCGCTTTTTGTTGTTCGAATAATAAATTGCGAACGGCGAATGACGAAAAGCGAACGACGAGTTGTAAAAAGCGAGGTGTCATAATGAAAAGAATAACGATTGTATTAATACTAGTACTAATACTTCATTCACTTACAGTTTATGCTCAAATAAACAATGCAGGGTTTGAAGGCGGTATTCATAAAAACGAAATGGACTATAAGAAAACTAAGCAATATAAAGAGGTAATTTTTTTAACTGGCAAACCTATTCTTTTAGAAGGAAAAGTTGAGATAAAGATTAAAGACAAAAAATTAGAATATAAATACGAGCTATCAAGTAAGGATGGACAAGCTACTTTAAAAAGAGACATAGAATTAGAAAGGATAATAGACGATAATTCTCATCCAAGCCAAAGGATTGAAGTCAATAACATATTAGATTATGATGAAGAAATTATAGTAAAGGACAATGGTAACCAGATAACTTATACATTAGTAGATTATCAATTTCATAACTCAACTATAGACGATAACCAACCTATCGTCGATTTTTACTCAGGTAATTGGTTGGGAACCAAGACGTATTCAATCAACCAAAATGAAGGACAAGTTGTAGTAGAGATTACAGGAAATATATATGGTTATGATCATTACTGGGGAGCAACAGAAACTCAAAAAATACATAAGGATATAAATTACAGTTTAAATTTGGGAGATACTACTTTAAATTGGTATGGCTATGCAGATGTAGATGTTTCATTTAATAGGACTAAAAATATTGAGTATTTTGAGAATGTTGCATATTTATCCAGTTTTGATGGTGGATATACTCTTACAGAGCAAGAAGAAACGATAATGGAGTATAAATACGACCTTCCATATTTAAATCAAAATAATGTCGTAGCAGAGTTAAGGAACAAAGGAAAGGGTGTGGAGAGATTTGAAACTCTCCCTACACAAAAGAAAATGTATATTCCTAAGTTTGAAGATATAAAAGGATACTGGGCAGAGTGGGATATTAAGAAATTAGCAGGTCTTCAGATAATAGATACAGATGGTAAATATTTTGGAGGGAATTTGCCAATAGAGAGGCAGGAATTTGCCAAATGGATAGCTAAAGCAATGAAGCTAGTTAAAGATGAAAATAAGCCAAAAAGGTCATATGTAAAACCAGAGGTGAATCCTCCAGTATTTAGTGATGTAACTAGAGAACATCCTGATTATGAATATATTAAAGCAATAAAAGAAAAAGGAATCATGAATGGAGTAGGAGATAATAAATTTATGCCAGAAGGCAACTTAACTAGAGCTCAGGCTGTAACCATAATAATAAGGGCTTTAGGCGTAGAAAGGTTAGCACCTAACCCACCGTTTACAACAATATTTAAAGATGATGACGAAATACCTGAGTGGGCAAAAAAGTCAGTATATGTTGCTGACCAAATAGGTCTTGCTAAAGGCACACCTGAAGGATATTTTTATCCAAATGATTATATGACACGAGCAGAAGCAGCAGTCTTCTTAAATAGATTTATTAGCTATTTACAAGAAGACTTTAAGACATATTATAGAGATATGATATTAGGATATTAAACACACTTTTAGGTGTGTTTTTTCTTTTGTAACAATAATGAAATATTTTCCTTTAATACCAATGATATAATATACTTATAGAATTATTACAGGGAGGGTATCGAATGTATAAAAAAAATAGGTTTGCAGTTTTCTTTATTTTTATTTTATTATTTTTAAATTCTACTATTTCGTTAGCTAGTTTAGATGATAGATTAAAAGGTCATTGGGCTGAAAAACTTATAGATAAGGAATTTTTTGCTGAACATTTTTATTATCTATATAAAGAAGATTATAAAAATTTTTCTCCTAATAAACCTATATCCAAAAAAGATTTTTATTACTCACTATTTAGTTTAATGAAAAGGTATGAAAATCAAAGTGTAGATATATTAGGATACAATGAGGAAAGTATAGAAGATGAAGACTTAAAAGATGAATTTATAACTCGTAAGGAAATTATAAGCTTACTTGTTAAATGTTTAGAAGCATATGAAGGCCATATAGAAATATATGAATTAATAAATCCATTTATAGATTTGGATAATATTGATGAAAAATATAAGAGAGACATTTTGATAGGATATAAATTAGGATTAGTTAAAGGCTATTCAGATGGGACTTTTAAACCTAATAATAAAGTATCACAAGTTGAATCAATTTTATTGTTGCAAAGATTAGAAGGGGAGCTATCAATGCATAAGAGCGATATACCTTTTAGGGTAGTAGATAATAAAAAAGTATATACTCAAATAAATAAACAAATTAGTATAAAAGAGAATGAAGAAAAGATAACTATTACTATATATAAGAAATTACCTAATCCTGGATACAATGTATCTATCCAAAAAATAATAAAAAATGAAGATGGTAGATATAACATTTATATAAAAACAATACCTTCGGATAAGTATAAGATGAATTTACAAGTAATAACTTTTAATGTTATAACGATAGAAATCGACAAAAATTATCTTATAGATGATTCATATTTATTCAACGTTATTGATGATACAGTTGAACATAATAAATACGATAAATCCATTGATATGTAATAGATCTTGAGTGGCTGAATAGCCACTTTTTTTTTAATCCATAACACAATTATGTTTTTTTATTAATTAAATTAATAAATATTAAATAGAAACTAATACTATAATCTAAATTTTACAAAAAATGTCGAACAAAAAAATTAAAGTAAATAGAGGAAAATATAAATATACATAGAATATTAAACCTAGTTTTAAATAAAATAGTATATAAGGTAAAATGTGAAAGGAGGTGAGTGAGAAAAGTATAATTAATTTACTATTTTATCTCTATTTATTTTAAGAAGAGGGGGATGGAGTTGAAAAACAAAAGGATTTTTTCAATCTTATTAGTACTAGCTATACTAATAGGAACTTTTGGTACAGCATTAGCTGCACCAAGCAGTAAAATTCCAAAATTACATTCAACTACTTTTACAAAGTCTTTTAATGTACAAAGTATAACTACTGATCCAAGAGCTAAAGGACTAAAAGATGACGACAATATAAGGATTATTGTTGAATTAGAAGGAAAACCATTAATTGAATATGCAACAGAAGAAGGCGTTAAAGTAAATGAACTAAATGCACAAATGGCTAAAGTAATTACAGATGATTTGATAGGAATGCAAGAAAATATAAAGGAAAGTATTGAGGAAAGCAACATTAATATTGAGTATCATAATAGTTTTGTTAATGTAGTTAACGGTTTTAGTGCAACAACAACTTTTAAGGAAGCAAAGAAAATTGAAAAAATACCAGGAGTAAAAAGGGTTACAATAGCAAACGAATATAGCAGACCTGAACCTGATATGAATACAAGCAAAGATATAGTAAAAGCAGTAGAAACATGGAATTTAGGATATAACGGTGAAGGTACAGTAGTAGCTATTATCGATACAGGTATTGATCCAAGTCATAAAGATATGAAGTTAACTAATCCTGATAAGGTTAAGCTAAGCAGAGAAAGTGTAGAAGATATTATTTTACAAGAAGGACTTCCTGGTAAATGGTTTACAGATAAAGTTCCATATGGATATAACTATATGGACAACAATCTAGAAATATTAGATCTTGGTCCAGATGCATCAATGCATGGTATGCATGTAGCTGGTATTGTAGGAGCAAATGGCGATGAAGATGGAATTAAAGGTATAGCACCTGAAGCCCAGCTTCTAGCCATGAAAGTCTTTGGTAACAATCCTTCTATGCCTTCGACTTTTGGAGATATTATTATCAGAGCAATAGATGATGCTGTAAAATTAGGTGCTGATGTTATAAATATGAGTTTAGGCTCAACTTCAGCTTTTGTTTTACCAGATGATCCAGAACAACAAGCTGTAGCTAGAGCTGTTGAAAATGGAGTATTAGTATCAATTTCAGCTGGTAATTCAAATCATATAGGAGATGGATATAGTAATCCTTTGATTAAGAATCCTGATATTGGTGTTGTAGGTTCTCCAGGACTTACACCAGAATCCATACAGGTTGCTTCCATTGAAAACACACATATTAGAGCAGAGGCATTTGAATATGTTGATGAAAATGATGAATCACACTTAGTAGGATATATTATGGCAGGTTCTTATGACCCAGTTGAAGTATTTAATGGTCCTATAGAATACGTATATTGTGGACTAGGTGGAACACAGGAAGATTTTGAAGGAATAGATCTTGAAGGAAAAATAGCGTTAATACAGCGTGGTTCATATTATTTCACAGATAAGATAATGAATGCTCAAAATAATGGAGCTGTTGGTGTTATAGTTTTTAATCATGAGTCAGGTGGAGAAAGTTTAGTTCATATGATGTATCCTGAAGAAGGAAGAATTCCAGCAGTTTTCATTGGACATTCCGACGGTTTAAAATTATTAGATTTAATAGAAAAAGGTAAAAATTTTGTTGAATTCAAAGGGGACAAAACAACAGTACTAAATCCTAATATTGGTAAAATGTCAGACTTCACTTCTTGGGGTGTAACTCCAGATCTTGGGTTTAAACCTGAAATAACAGCTCCAGGTGGACAGATTTATTCAACTTTACAAAATGATAAATATGGCATTATGAGTGGTACTTCAATGGCAGCACCACATGTATCAGGTGGAGCAGCTTTAGTGTTACAAAGAGTGGATGAAGAATTTGGGTTGACAGGTATTGACAGAGTAAATATGGCTAAAAATATATTGATGAGTACTGCTAAGCCTAATATAGATAAGGGCTTATATAACGATTATTTTGGATTAGGAAACTATACTTCACCTAGAAGACAAGGTGCAGGTGTAATGGATCTTTATGCTGCAACTACTACACCAGCAGTTGTAACTTATAAAGAAACAGGATTAAGTAAAGTTAATTTGAAAGAAATAGGAGATATAACAAAATTCACCTTAACTGTAGAGAATTTCAGTGATGAAACTGTTAGTTATGCAGTATATGGGACTGTAGGTACAGATTTGACCTTCGGTGTTGAGAACTTCCTAGAAACTCAAGGTGTATATAAAAATGGTACAATCAGTCCGGATGCACCTTGGACTGGCGAGTTCCCAATAACATTTGAACTTAGTGATGGAACAGTTATTGATAATGTATATAACGTTTTAGAAATACCAGCAGGTAGTTCATTAGATTTTGATGTAACAATTGATTTGACAGATGCTGTAGATTGGATATATAATGCGCCACTTAATGCAATATTCCCTAATGGTACATTCATCGAAGGATTTGTTAGGTTAGTTCCAACTGATGATAATGTACCTGAATTAAGTATTCCATATGTTGGTTTCTATGGAGAATGGGACAAAGTACCAATAATAGATGTTACAAATTATGATGCTAACGAAGATAATCAGACATTCTATGGCTTAACAGTAATGTCTTGGTTAGATGAAAAAGAAGATGTCTATAGATTCTTAGGCTATACTCCAGATGGACCAGATAAGACAAAGATAGCTTTTTCACCTAATGGTGATGGAGTAGCAGATAATATTATTCCGTTATTGTCATTCTTAAGAAATGCAAGAGAATTAGATATTAACATATTAGACAAAGATGGTAATAAGATTAGAGATTTAGCATATGAGGAGTACATTAGAAAGAACTACTATGATAGTGGTAGAGGTACTCAGTTCTATGCTAAAGATAGTTGGACATGGGACGGTACAGCAAATAATAGATTAGTAGAAGATGGAGAATACATCTATGAAGTTAAGACAAGAATTGATTATCCTGGTTCAGAATGGCAAAGTGTAGAATTCCCTGTAAGAGTCGATACTATACCACCAGTTATTGAAGAAGTAACATATGATAAAGACAAAGATATTATTACTGTGAAAGCTAATGATGGAGATTATCCAATTTTGAGATATGAATTAATTGAGGACGAAGTAGTTCTAGAAGAATCAACAAAAGGAGAATTCGATGTTTCCAAGTATGATGGCACACATGAGGTAGTAGTTAGAGTTTATGACTGTGGTTGGAATTATGTAGATACACAACCTATAGTTATAGGCGACAAAACTATACCATATATATTCATTGAAACTCCTGAATACTTCGGTATATATAATACTTCTGAAATATTAGTTAAAGGTTCAGTAGTAGATAGTTCTGAACTTGTAGAACTAAAAGTTAATGGTGAAGATGTTGAGTATGTATATAATGAAGAAACAGGAGATTATGATTTTGAAACTGTATTAGTATTACAAGATGGTATGCATGAAATAGATATAGAAGCAAAAGATGCTGCAGGCAACTATATTAATTTTGAACATAAAATATTTGTTGATACTACAGCTCCAGTTATTAATGTAACAGAAGAACCAACAGATAGAATAGTAGACTATACAGTAGAAAGTATAAATATATCTGCTGATATTACAGAAAACCTACCAGACTTACTTGTTAAAGTAAACGGTAATGTTGTAAAGAATATTTCACAAGACTGGTCATATTTTAAAGATTTAGAGCCAGCTCATTATACAATAGAAAATTATGAAATAAAACTTGAATACGGAGATAATATAATAAGCATAGAAGCAGAAGATGCTGCAGGCAATACAACATATAAAGAGTATAAGGTTTATAGAAAGCAGGAAGGTGAAGAAGATCCTGTATTAGACCAAGAGATAGTTATTACTGATGTATCAGTAACCCCAGATTCTGATATAAGCAGCGAAAGACCTGTAAGTATTAGGGCAGAAGCAAATCAAGAAGTTGATTGGGAAGTAAGTATTGTTGATCCAAATAACGAAACTGTTGAGGTATTTAATCAGACTGGAACAACATTTGATATGAGTTGGAGTCCAGATGAATTTAAGAAACTAAATGGTGAATATAAAGTTGTATTTAAGGCTACAAAAGGAGAAAAAGTTGCAACAGAAGAAGCAACATTTACAGTATATAATTATCCAATTAAGATAACAGGTATTGAAGTAATTAAGCAAGGTGGATATGTAGCAATAGAGGCATCTATGGAAAACTTAGGACCTAGCTCACAAAATCCAATGCTAGTTATTCAAGTAACTGATAGTAAAGGATATGTTGTAAATATTTCAACTGTACAAATGGATGGTTTGCAATCAGGCCAAATGATTAAACTAAGTTCAGGATTTGGTGTAAAGAAAAATGGTACTTACAATGTAGATGTTTATGTATGGTCTGGTTGGGATGATACAACTTCACTTTCAAGTCCACAATCTACAACTTTTGTAATAAAGTAGGACTCTAAAACTAGGGGGGACTAATCCCCCCTCTAATACAATAAGAAAACAAAAGGGGGCAAGAAGGTTTGAAGAAGTTTTTTTCTGTAATATTGATACTTACTATTTTACTTGTAAGTGCATTTCCGTCGACAGCAGCCAGTTCCCAATATGAAATTGAGATTAACTTATCTCAAGATAAATTTTTACCAGGAAGTGAAGTTGAGATTTTTGGTAAAATTAAAGAAAATGGTAATGGATATTCAAATACACCAGTAACTATTGTTATAGAAAGAGAAGAAGATAAATTTAAGGTTTTTGTTAAAGAGCTTATAACTGATTCGAATGGAGACTTTAACACTGTTTTTAAATTGAATGAAGATATAGATGGTGGTAAATATAATGTATATATAAATTCAGTCGGTTTAGTTAAAATCGTGCAATTTACTGTAGAGAAAAGTGAATCGATATTAGAATTAGATAAAACAAAATATTATACAGGTGATAAGGTTAAAATAAGCGGTATAGCTTATCAAAATGGTATAGTAAAACCATATACACCCGTTATAGTTAAGATTCTTTATGATGGTCAAGTGAAATTTGTAAAAGAGTTATTAACTGATAATGAAGGTAAGTTTAATACAGAGTACAAGATGACTTCATATCAACAAACAGGATTTTATGTTGTTCAAGTTGAAATATTAGGTACTACAATTGAAAAAACTTTTGAAGTAGTTAAAAAGTCTTCTTCAGGTGGAATAATTATTATACCATCACCTCCACCTGTTACAGATAAAGATGAGGATAGCGGAAAGACAATACAAGAAACAGAACAAGGCAAAGAAATCATTGAAGAAGACGAAAATGGTAATGTGTCAGCTACATTTGAAATAGATAGCAAAAAATTAAAGGAGCAATTAGAAAAAGACAGTCAGGATAAATTAATAATAAATGCTACAAGTGATAAAGATGTCGATAAGGTTACAGTAAACATGGATTCTGAGCTTATTACTGAAATTAGTACAAAAGGTAAAATTATAGAATTGGATACAGGTGAAATTAAAATAGAGCTAAGCCCAGACACTTTACAATTAGAAAAAGATTCAAAAATAAGTTTTAATGTTAGAAAGCTTAAAAAGGAAGAAGCTAATGAATACTTAAATCAATTAGATATTAATAAATATTCAACAGCTTCAAATATATTTGATTTTGAATTAATTCAAATTAAAGATGAAAATGAAACTAAATTAAACTTTAATAAACCACTTACTATAACAATTAATTATGACAAAGATAAAGTAAAAGATTACAGGAAATTAGGAGTTTACTATTTGAATGAGTCTACAAATACTTGGGAATATGTTGGTGGATTACCAAGTGAAGATGGAATTATTACTTTTAAAGCAGGACATTTCAGTAAATATACAGTTATGGAGTATAATAAAATATTTGCTGATGTAGATATTCCTTGGGCTAAGGAAGCAATAGAAGTTTTGACAGCAAGACATATAATTAACGGTATAGATGATGAGCATTATGCTCCTTATACTAATATTACAAGAGCTCAATTTGCTAAATTATTAGTTTATGCTTTAGATTTAGAGAAAGGCGAAAATGAAGTAACATTTACAGATGTAAAAGGAGATATTTGGTATAAAGCTCCAGTAGAAATTGCTGCAAGTTTAGGTATCGTGAAAGGATATAATGGTTATTTTAATCCAGATGGAGAAATAACTAGAGAACAAATGGCTACAATGATAGTTAGGACTATGAAGTATTTACATCCTGATGTTGATTATAGTTCAGAATTATATTTTATAGATAAAGATGAAATTTCTAACTGGGCTAAAGATTCAGTTGGTATAGCTTATAATAAGGGAATTGTTAATGGTGTAGGGGAAAATAGATTTGCACCAAAAGAGACTGCAAATAGAGCACAAGCTGCGGTGATGATCTATAGATTATTAGAGAAACTTAATAGAATATAAGAAAAGTTCCTGGTGGGATATTCCATCAGGAGTTTTCTTTTTTTTAAAAGGATTTAAATAAATTTTATAGAATATTTCTAAATAATTTATGACAGAAGGAGATGATGAGATGCGACTAAAAAGAGTTTTGGTATTATTATGCGTCATTCTTATAGTTTTTTCTAGTGGTGTTATGTATGCAAATGGAGAAAAAACTCAAACTAAAGACTTAAACTACTTAAAACAAATAATTGAATACATAAAGGCAAATTATGCAGGAGAGATTACAGAAGAAGAGCTTATAGAAGGGGCGATAGAAGGAGTTTTCAATAAACTTGATAAGTATAGTGATTATTATTCGCCAGAAGAATTTAAAGAATTTAATACATCTGTATCAGGTAACTTTGGAGGAGTAGGAATTCAGATTACTGAAAAAGATGGGTATATAACAGTAATAACGCCTATTGATGGAACTCCTGGAGCAAGGTCAGGAATAAAGCCAGGGGATAAAATCGTTTCAGTAGACGATATTGATATTAAAGGAGTATCAGTTAATAGAGCGGTATCATTGATTAGAGGTGAACCGGGAACACAAGTAAAATTAGGAATAATGAGAGAAGGTATAGACAATATTATCTATTTTAATATAACTAGAGAATTGATAAAGATAAATCCAATTACATATAAAATTATGGATAATGGACTAGGATACATAAAAATATCACAATTTAACAGTAATACATACGAGAATTTGAAGGATATATTAAAGATATTTGATGAAAAGAATGTAGAAAAATTAATTATAGATTTAAGAAATAATCCTGGAGGATATCTTGATGAGGTTATAGATGTACTTCAATTTTTTGTTCCTAAGGGTCCTATCGTTCATATTAAAAAGGCAGATGGAACTATTGAAACATATAATTCAAATTTAGAGCTTCCTAAATATAAGCTAGCAGTATTAGTTAATAGTGGTAGCGCTAGTGCATCAGAAATATTTGCAGGGGCAATTCAAGATTCAAAAGTAGGTACAATAATAGGAACTACGACTTATGGCAAAGGTACAGTACAATCTGTTGTATCTCTTGTAGATGGTGGAGGTATGAAGATTACAATAGCAGAATATCTAACTCCAAATATGAGAAAAGTTAACGAAGTAGGTATCAAACCAGATATAATAGTAGAAAATACAACAGAGCCTAAAGTTGATTTATCAAAAATTCCTACTTTAGACAAAACAAGAAAGCCAACGGTTGGAGTTGTAGGATTAGATGTATTAGGTGCAGAGATGATATTGGAAACATTAGGGTACGAAGTAAACAAACCAGATGGAATATTTGATGAAGCAACATTTGAAGCAATAAAGAAATTTCAAAAAGATCAAGGATTATATAGCTATGGAGTACTAGATTTTACTACTCAAGATGCTTTAACCAGAGCAATTAATGAATATGCAAAGCCAGATAATGTAGATAAACAGTTACAAAAAGCAGTGGAAGTGCTTTTAGAAAAATAGAATATATAGAATAAAGTATAGTAAAAAATGAACAAAATCTTCGATTTTAAAAAATCAAGGAAGATTTTGTTGAAATCCATAAACGGAAATTATATTTAAAATTATCCTCAATTTAATAAGCTATATAATTTCCTATGGATTATAAAGAAAAGCATGTAAGATTAACTTGCATGCTTTTAATTGTTATTTTAAGTATAATCTGTATTATCAAAACATTGACATATTTCTTAACGTAAGATAAAATACTATAGTTATGTAGGTATAAGACAAGAAAAAACTTTACATATAGAGGACATACAAACTATGTTGTTCTATGCATTTTCAAAAAGGAGGTCGTCAAATGCCAACCAAATACATCTTCATCACAGGCGGTGTGGTATCTTCTTTAGGAAAAGGGATAACTGCTGCTTCTCTTGGACAGTTATTAAAAAGCAGAGGACTGAAAGTTACTATCCAAAAATTTGACCCTTACATCAATATTGACCCAGGAACTATGAGTCCATATCAGCACGGTGAAGTATTCGTAACAGATGACGGAGCAGAAACTGACTTAGACTTAGGACACTATGAAAGGTTTATAGATATAAACCTAAGCAAAAATAGCAATGTTACAACAGGTAAAATCTATTGGTCTGTAATTAAAAAGGAAAGAAAAGGCGATTATTTAGGCGGTACAGTTCAAGTAATTCCTCACATTACAAATGAAATCAAAGAAAGAGTATTTAGAGTTGCAAAAGAAAAAGAGGTAGATGTAGTTATAACAGAGATAGGTGGTACAGTAGGCGACATAGAGAGTTTACCATTTTTAGAAGCTATAAGGCAAATAAAGTATGATGTAGGCAGAGAAAATGTAATGTATATTCATGTTACATTAGTGCCATACTTAGCTAAAGCAGGGGAGCTTAAAACTAAACCAACTCAACACAGTGTTAAAGAGCTTAGAAGTATAGGTATACAGCCAGATGTAATAGTATGCAGAACTGAAAAACCACTTACGCAGGAAATCAAGCAGAAAATAGGGTTATTCTGTAATTTAGACCATAATAATGTTGTACAGAATTTAGATGCAGAAACATTATATGAAGTACCATTAATGTTAGAAAAAGAAGGGCTTCCTCAGATGGTTATAAAACATCTAGGACTTGAATGTAGTGAACCAGACCTTACTGAATGGAAAGAGATAGTAGACAGGCTTAAAAATCCAAAAGGAAAAGTAAAAATTGCATTAGTAGGAAAGTACGTTGAGTTAAAAGATGCATATATCTCTGTAGCAGAGGCATTAAGACATGCAGGCATAGCAAACGAAGTAGAAATAGATATCGATTGGATTCACTCAGAGCAAATTGATGAAAATAATTGTGGTGAGCTTTTAAAAGATGCTGATGGTATTCTTGTACCTGGTGGCTTTGGAGACAGAGGAATAGAAGGTAAGATATGTGCAATAAAATATGCAAGAGAAAACAAGATACCTTTCTTAGGGATATGTCTAGGTATGCAAATGGCAGTAGTAGAGTTTGCAAGAAATGTAGTTGGGCTTAAAGGTGCACACAGTTCAGAGCTTGATCCAGATACAAAATTCCCAGTTATAGATATTATGCCGGAACAGCAGGATATAGAAGAAATGGGCGGAACAATGAGACTAGGTCTATATCCATGTAAATTGGCAGACGGAACTAAGGCTAAAGAGGCTTATAAAGAAGAATTGGTATATGAAAGACATAGACACAGATATGAGTTTAGCAATGAATTTAGAAATAAACTAGTAGAAAAAGGATTAGTTATAAGTGGAATTTCACCAGATGAGAGATTGGTAGAAATAATAGAGCTAAAAGATCATCCATGGTTTGTAGCTTCACAATTTCATCCAGAATTCAAATCAAGACCAACTCGCAGCCATCCATTGTTTAGAGAATTCATCAGAGCGGCTATTAATAGCCGCTAGGTACTTGATACTAGGTACTGGGTACTGGAGATTAGAAAAAGATTATGCTGAAAAGAAGGTATTTCTTCCATTGATGAAGAAATACCTTTTATTATTATAAGTTTTAAAATATAGATATTTTATTAAGAGGTGAGGTAATTGGGAATTATAAAAAATTAGAAGTGTATAATCTAGCACATGAACTCACAATAAGTATATACAAAATAACAAGATACTTTCCAGATGATGAAAAATTTTCACTAGTATCGCAACTTAGAAGAGCTTCTTTATCAATACCTACAAACATAGCTGAAGGTAGTGGACAGCTTAGTAAAGTTAATTATATAAGATTTTTAGGAATAGCACGAGGTTCTTCATTTGAAGTAGAATATTTGCTAAGGCTTTCAAAAGATCTTGGGTACCTTAATGAAGAACATTACAAACAACTTAACAAACAAAACGAAAGTGTTCTTAAAATGTTAAAAGGATTAATCAAATCACTAAAAGGCTAACTAACATTTAGCATCTAGTACCCAGTACCTAACACAAGTACCAAGTACCCAGTACCTAGTACCAGATTGCAATTTTATTGCAATCAAAATGTAATACAACTGTAATGGTAAATAACCTTGCTTTAATATATAATAGGTAATGTAAGTAGGACAAATAAAATTACACAATATTACAGTTTCATTACAATAAAATTTGTCTCATTGACTGATTATTTAGTCAGTGCTATAATTAGGTATATGATGCAGGTATTGTCTAAAAAACCTGCTTCAAAATTATGTTAGACTGGTTAAGAAGAAGTTACAGTCTAACTACATATTTAATTTATTTCAACTTCTTCATATCAAAATCAAAAATACAAAAAGGAGGAGGACTTTGACAATGAAGAAGGTTTTATCTTTAGTTCTAGTACTTGCATTAGTACTTGGAACATTCAGTTTTGCTCTTGCAGCAACACCTCTTAGCGATGTTCAAGGCAAAGATTGTGAGGATGCTGTTGCAAGACTAGTTGGTCTTGGTATCATCAATGGTTATGAAGATGGTACTTACAGACCAGATAGAGTTCTTACAAGAGCAGAATTAGCTAAAGTTGTTATTATTGCTCTTGGATTAGAAGATGTTGCAGATTTTGCAGAAAGCATGACTATTTTTAGTGACATGGATGGTCACTGGGCTAAGAAGTATGTAAACGTAGCAGCAAGCAAAGGCATCATTAAAGGTTATCCAGATGGAACTTTCAGACCAGATGCTACTGTAAGCTACGCAGAAGCTATAACATTATTTACAAGAGCATTAGGTTACAATGATGAAGTATTAAGTGGAACTTGGCCAATCAACTATTTAACAAAGGCAGAAGAATTAGGTATAACTGAAGGCGTTAAAGTTGTAAACGCTGGTGCTAACAGAGGAGATATTGCTATATTATTAGACAATACTCTTCAAAAAGAAATGGTTAGAATTAAAGACGGAGAAGTTGAATCATTAGGAAAGAGCTTAATTAGCGAAATTGCTACTCCTGCAACTATAATAGTAAAAGATGTTAAAGATGATGTTATAGTTGATGAAAACGGTAATGAAATAGATACACTTGTTGATATGTCAGGTTATCTATTCTCAAAAGTTAAAGTTTACAAAAATGAAGATGATGCTATCGTTTATGTAGACGAAGTATTAAGTGAAACTTATGAAGGAACAGCTGCTGTATCAGGAAATACTTTAACTGTAACAGATGCTGATGATGAAACTAAAGATTTCACATTACAAAATGATACAACTGTAAGATTCAACGATGTTGATGTAGATTTCCAAAATGTTGGAAACTTACAAGATGCAGAAGTAAAAGTTGTTTATACAACAGATGCTGATGGTAATGTTGATGAGGTTCTAGGTGTAATAGCTACAGAAAATGTTACTTACCAATTAGTATCAGAAGATTATGATGCTGAAACTGTTAAAGATGCTGGTTTCAAATATGAAGGAATTACATTACCAACTACTACAAATGACGATGATGAAACTATATTAGATACTGACAATATCGTAGTTACTGGTGACGTAGATGAATTAGAAGATATCAAAGCTGACGATGTAATCTATGTTTACACTGGTAAAAACAATGATGGTGATGTTGTAAAAGTTAAAATAGTAGTTGTTAGAGATACTGTTGAAGGTAAAGTTGAAACTGCAAAAGCAGATAAAGATGGTAACTTAACAGAAGTTACTGTAGACGGTAAAGACTATGAAGTAGCTGCTACAATCGATATGAGCACTGTTACAGCTGATTCAGAAGTAAGCTTAGTATTAGATAAAGATGGTAAAGTTGTTGCTATAAATGCAATAACTGAAGAAGCTGAAACAGTTGAAGGTTATGTAACTGAAGTTGAAACTTATAACATAATTAAAGATGGTACAGTTACAGAAGTAACTGATGTTACTATCTTAACTACTGATGGAGAAAAGACTCTAAGATTAGCTAGTGATGCTACATTACCAAGTGGAGTTACTGATGTAGAGAATGATTTACCAGGATATTTTGGTAAAGCAACTCTAAATGAAGATAATGAAATAGCTGAGTTTGTTGATTATCAAGCAGGTCTTGCTACTGGTACAATAACAGTTGATGAAGACAACTTAGATGAATTACAAGTTGGATCAACTGTATATCTTGTAGATTCAGATGTATTAGTATTTGACTTAGTAGATGAAGATTATGCTAAAGTTGAAGATCTTGAAACTGATATGAATGTAGAATATGAATTAGATTCAGACAACTTATATATAACTAAGTTATTCATAACTAGCCATCCTGTAACAGCTTTAGATGATGTTACTGGAATCTATGTAGGACAGTACAGCAAACTTACTGCTGATGGAACTGAGCATTATGTAACTCTAAATGTTGAAGGAGAAGAAATAGACTACAAAGTTGAAGCAACAATAGATGTTTCAGCAATTACTGAAGAGCTTGTAGTTCTATCAGATAGCGATGCTAATGGAGAATATGATGCTTTAGCAAATGCTACAATCGGTAACACTTATACAGATCCAACAATTGATGGAAGCAAGTTAGCTGATACTTATCTATTAACTAGCTCAACTGTAATTTATGTAGTTGATGGTTCAGACATCACAATAGGAACTGTTGACGACATAACTGGTACTGTAAAAGTAGTAGGTTCAGGAACTAACGTAGGATCATACGAAAAAGCTGATATAATAGTAGTAGTTAAGTAGTTAGCTTAAAAAGGAGGATGTTTAACATCCTCCTTTTTTTATATACATTTAACTGGTATTAGTGTATAATTTTAGTATGATATATGAATAAACTTCCAAAGGGGTGATTTCTATGAAAAAAGTACATAGTAAAGTTTTTACATTATTTTTGCTAATATCTATTATTATGCTTAACATTAACTACTCTGTTGCTGTGCAGTCTTTAGCAACTGATAAATTGAATATGGATGAAGCTATAAAATTAGCTTTGCAAAATAGTTTTTCATTAGAGGAAAAAGATATTGATATTGAAAATGCAAGAATTGAACTGAAAGAAAAAAGAGATTTAACAGATGAAGTGAGACATTTACCTGCTGCATATAAAAGGTTGGGTTTTGAAAATTATAAAATTTGGCATAAATATTATGAGGAATATTTTGAATATCTATTGAAATTAAGTAAAAAGAATAAAGTGCTAGAAGTTTCTAATATAAAATACAATGTAATGAGTAACTATTATAATATTTTATATCTTAACAGATCAGTAGAAATTCTTAAAGATAACATTAATCAAATTGAGAACCAATTAAAAATTGTAAATGCTAGATTAGAAACTGGAAATGCAACTGAATTAGAAAAATTACAGACAGAGATAAGCTTAAAAGATGCTAAATTACAATTAAAAGAGCTTGAGAATAATCAAAAAATTGCTATAATGACTTTAAATAAATTATTAGGATTGCCTTTGGAGCAACCTTTAGAATTAGAAGATGAATTAAGTTATGAAGAATTAAAAGAGATTGATTTAGAAGAAGCAATACAGAACAGTTTAAATAACAGATTGGAAATGTATATTGCTAGTCAAGAAAAATATTTTGCCCAAAAAGAATATAATTTAGGAGAAAAATTTTATGTATCTAGCAGAGGAGACGATAGAAGAGAAGAAGAAAAACTTTATCATAAGTTACAGAAAGCAGAAAATCAATTAAAAGAGACTGAACTTAATATAAGAATTAATATGACTAGTGAGTATTTAAATTTATTAAATTTAGTAGAAAAGATAAAGGTAAAAAAAGAAAATGTAGAATTAGCAAAAGATAATTTAAATCAAGCTTCACTTAAGTATGAAATTGGTATGGGCACAAATTTAGAAGTTCTAAATAGTAGTACATTATATAAACAAGCACTTCTTGATTATTATAAAGCAATTTATGATTTTAACTTAGCTAAATTTAGATTTGAAGCTCTTCAAAATTTAGGTATAAGACAAATGATATCGGCACAATAGTGCCGTTTTTGTTTGATTATATAAAGATGAATTATATAGTAAATACATCCTAAATGATAGGTTTAAGCTAAAAAGATAGAAGGATTTAAAAGTTAAATAAAGAATATATTCATATGACAATTGTAAAAGGGGTGGGATAAATTGATATTTAACAAATGGAAAATGTTATCTACTTTATCTGTATTGATAATAGCATTATTGTTGTTTAGTAATGCTGTATCTTATGCACAAACATTTACAGATGTGAAAGATGATTATTGGGCAGCTGATTACATAAAAAAAGTAAAAAGTTTAGGAATAATTACTGGCTATCCAGATGCAACATTTAGGCCAGCTTCAGAAGTTACAAAAGTGCAAGCTTTAGTTATGATTTCAAGATTATATAAGCTAGATAATAATATAATTACAGATATTAAGAATAAATACCAAGGGTTGCTAGATGAATTAAAGGTTGAATTATGGGCACAAGATGGTATTGCAGTTGCTTTATCTAGTGGTATTATTTCAGAAGAAGTTTTAAAAGAGTATTATAAAAGTGAAAAGGCTAAAATGCCAGCTACTAAAGAAGAAATATGTATATTCCTTACAAGAGCAATGGGATTAGAAAAAGAAGCTAAAAGTAAAACTATAATAATATTGCCTTTTAAGGATGCAGAATTGATACCTGCTCAGGTTGCACCATATGTAGATATGATGATACAAAAAGGAATAATTAACGAAAAAGGAGATTCACAAGGTAGATTTAATCCTAAATCATCTATGAATCGTGCAATGATGGCAAAAGTACTTTCAATAGCTTATGACTATATTAAAGAGAATAAAGTAGCTCAACAAATATTTAGTGATATTGGAATTGAGGATAAAGATACTATAACAATATCAGGAACTATAGTAAGCATATTAAAAGATGCTAATGAAGCATACATTACTATTGAAGATATGGATGGACAAAAAAATATATATTTTGTAGATGCTAATACAGATATAACATTAGATGATAGTATCATTAAGTTTACAGATTTAGTAGAAGGTTTAATGGTAGAGGTAAAAGTCACAGAAAAACAAAGAATTGTATCGATGAAAGCTAAAAGTATAGAAGAGAAATATTCAGGTAAAGTAAAATCTTTAATACTTACAACGCCTGCTATACTTACAATCGAATATGAAGAAAATGGAAACTATAAAGTGAAAAGTTTTTATTTAGATAGTAATGCAAAAATAATTTTAGATGATGAAGAGACATTTGTTTATAAAATTAATGAGGGAGACTTAGTTCAATTAAAGATTAAAAATAATAAAATAACGGAGATTATAGCAGAAAGCAAAGGAAAACATATAAAAGGTATTATAAAAGAAATAAAATATAATCCTGAACCTAATTTAACAGTAGAAGATGAAAATGGTAATTTATATGAATTCCCAATTGATAATAAAGTAAAAATCGAAAGAAATAGTAAAAATGCGGTAATTACAGATTTAAGAAATGGAGATAAAGTAGAAATAGATGTTGAATATAACGTTATAATCGAAATTAAGGCAGAAGCTTTAAAAGATGAAGATGAAGGTATTATTAAGGCGATACTTATATCTAGTAAGCCTAAATTAACAATACTTAATAAAGATGGGGAAGAAGTGTCATATTATATATCTAAAAATGTTGATATTAAAATAGACGGTAAAAAAGATTCTATATATGGATTAAGACTTGGGTATTTTGCAGAAATAGATATTGAGAGTAATGAAATAGTTTCAATGAAAATAGAACCAAGAGAGCAAAATGATAGATATGAAGGGACAATAGAATATTTAAATTATGATGCTGGAGTTATAGTATTGTCAGTAAATAATTATAAAACTGGTGAAAAAGAGATAGTTAGGATAGATATAGTAGCAGATACATCTTTTATAGATAGTGATGGAGATAAGATAAAATTTAAATATTTAAATGTAGGCGATGAATTGATAGTAATAGGAAATTTTGATGGCGGTATATTTACTGCTAAAACGATAATAGTAACACAAAGATCTAAATAAAAAATTTAAAAACACCCCAAAAAATAAAAACACCCTCCGAATATATATTACAAAAGAAAGATAAGGAGGGTGTTTGTTGTGTTGAAAAGGGTTATATCTTTAGTAGTAGTTTTTACTATGTTGTTCTCAATGACTATTTCAGTTTCATTCGCAAAGGGTTGGGACAAAGAGAAAAAATGGAAGGAAGAAAAGTTTTTCAAAAAAATTAATGCAGTAATGTTAAAAAATAAAGTATTTGATGACTTAGAAGGTTATCCATGGGCAAGAAAAGCTATTGAAAAAATGGCTAAAAAAGGTCTTATTAAAGGATATGGTGGAGGTATATATGCTCCTAAAAAACCTGTTACAAACTTAGAAACAATAATAATGTGTTTAAGAATAATGGGATGGCAAGATCAAGCAGAATTAGTAAAAGTACTTCCTAAAAAGTATAAAGGTAAAAAAGTAGGCGATTGGGCAAAAGGTTATATAAAGATAGCGTACGAAAAAGGAATACTAGATGACGTAGATATGATGTATTTCAATCCACAAGGACCAGCTAAAAGACATCAAGTTGCAAAATATGTAATAAGAGCATTAGGTTATGAAGAAGAAGCATTAAAGCATATGAAAGACGAGCTACCATTTGTTGATGCTCCAGCAGTTCCATTAGGTTCAGTTGGATATATATATTTGGCTAACGAGTTAGGATTAATGAAGGGAGATCCTCAAAAAAGATTTAATCCTATGGGTACTATGACTAGAGCAGAAATGGCAGTACTATTTTCAAGACTAGATGATAAAGTAGACAGTAATGTAGATGACAAAGAGATAATAGGGGTAGTTGATGGAATATATGAAGGAAATTTAGTACTTAGAACAGATGGAGAGTTAAGAATTTTCATTGTAGATGAAAATGCTATAATCTATGATGGAGAAGAAAGAATAGATTTTTCAGATATTAAGAAAGGATATAAAGTAAAAGTAGAGTTAGAAAATGACAAAGTAGTATACATAGAAGTTTTAAAGAATGAGGATTTTGTTCAAAAAATAATAATAAGATATACAGGTGAAGTAAAGGAAATATCTAAAGTAGAGCCTAGAAGAATTGCTGTTCAAGTAAAACAGATGCTTGCTATATTTGATGTTTTAAAAGGTGCTAAAGTTAAATTTAAAGGTGCAGAAGGAAGATTTGAAGATATTAATATAGGAGATACAATTACAGTAATAGTTGATAAGCAAAACAGAATAAGGGAAATTTTCGTTCATAGAGAAAGAGTTGGAATTGAAGATGAAGTAGATGAAATAGATGAACATGAAGAAGAAATGGATGAAAAAGATGAATATGAAATAGAAGGTATTTTAACAGCTATAGATGAAAATAGCATAAAAGTAACTGTATCAGAAGAAGTATATAAGTTTGATGTAGATGAAGATGTTAAAATTAAAATAGAAGATGAAGAAGCTGATTTAACAGATCTTGTAGAGGGAATGGAAGTAGAAGTTAAGGTTGAAGGTGGAAAAGTAGAATCAATAAAGGCTGAAGCACTAGAATTAGAGATAGAAGGAAAGATAATTGCCATAACTGAATATGATTCAGGAGTAAAATTAACAATTAAAACTGATAATGAAGAATATGAGTATATGGTTAGCGAAGATGTTGAAATAGAAGGTGAAGAGGACGATATAGCAATTGATGATTTAGAAGTTGGGCAAGAAGGAGAATTTAAGATTGTTAACAACTTAATAGTAAAGATTTCTATTGAAGATTAAATTTAAGGCGACCAAATGATTTTTGGTCGCTTTTTGTGTAAAAATTTTAAAAAAATCTCACAGAAATCATTAGATAAGAAGGAATAATTTAACATATGTAGAATATATTATTTATTAACAGGTTACAGGGGGGAGTTTTTTGAGAAAATGCAGGCTTCTCTGTGTCGATGACCAGGAAGGTATAAGAGTTTTGTTAGGGGAAATTTTCAAAAATGACTATGATGTTTTAGCGGTAGAAACAGGTACTGAAGCAATAAAAATGATAAGTGACTTTAGACCTGATATTGTAATATTAGATATGAAGCTTCAAGATATGGATGGGGGAGAGGTATTAAAAAGCATACGAAGAATTGATGAGAGCATTTGTGTAGTAATACTTACTGGTTATGATGACATAACACAAAATAATGACCTTGATGTAATTAAGCCAGATATGATTGTTCAAAAGCCTTTTGATGTATTCGAGCTAAAAGAAGAGATTAATTCATTAATGACAGAATATTTTGCTGTAGCGGTTGGTTAAAAGAATAATAAGTTTTATCAAAATTAAAGCGGCAAATTTGTCGCTTTAATTTCTTGTAATAAATTGTTTTTATCTTCGGAAATTTAGTATAATTTAATTAGATATAGAAGTTATAGATCGTTGTCCGCTTTTCGTCTTTCGAATAGTAAATGACGATTAGCGAATGGCGAATAGCGAAAAACTAATTAGGGGGTAAGGAATATGGAAAAAGCTATGATAAGAGTTAGGATGAGTATGCATGATGCACACTATGGGGGCAATTTAGTAGATGGTGCTAAAATGCTTCAATTGTTTGGGGATGTTGCTACTGAGCTTCTTATAAGACATGATGGAGATGAGGGGCTTTTTGCAGGATATGAAGAAGTAGAATTTACAGCACCTGTTTATGCAGGAGATTATATTGAAGCAGTAGGCGAAATAATTAAAGTTGGTAATACATCAAGGAAAATGAAATTTGAAGCAAGAAAAGTTATAGTTCCAAGACCAGATATAAATGAGTCGGCATGTGATGTACTTGAAGAGCCAATAGTAGTTTGTAGAGCAGTAGGAACTTGTGTTGTGCCAAAGGACAAGCAAAGGAGGAAAGAATAATGCAAAAACTTATAATCACAGCTGCATTAACTGGTGCAGAAGTAACAAGAGAGCAACAGCCAAATCTTCCAATTACACCAGAAGAAATAGCAGAGGCTGCATACGAAGCTTATAAGGCAGGAGCATCAATAGTTCATATACATGCAAGAGATAAAGATGGAAATCCAACACAAGATTATGAGGTATATAAAGAAATAAAAGAACGAATAGAGGCTAAATGCCCTGTAATATTCCAGCCTTCTACAGGTGGTGCTGTATGGCATACACCAGAGGAAAGACTTCAACCTGTTGAATTAAGACCAGAGATGGCTACATTAAGCTGTGGTACATGTAATTTTGGTCCAGATGTATTTATGAATTCACAAGAGTATATGGAAAAGTTTGCAAAGAGAATGAAAGAGTTAGGTGTTAAGCCTGAGCTTGAAATATTTGAAAGAGGTATGATAAAAAATGCTTTAACATTAGTTAAAAAAGGTTTAATTGATGAACCGCTTCATTTTGACTTTGTTATGGGGGTTCCAGGTGCAATACCAGGTGAAATAAGAGATTTACTGTACTTAGTTGAAAGTATACCAAAGGGTTCAACATGGACTGTTGCAGGTATAGGAAGATATGAATTGCCACTTGCGACTGCAGCTATATTATTAGGTGGACACGTTAGAGTAGGTTTTGAAGATAATATATATTATAAAAAAGGTGAATTAGCTAAATCAAATGCACAATTAGTAGAGAGGATAGTTAGACTAGCACATGAATTAGGACGAGAAGTAGCTACACCAGATGAAGCAAGAGAAATATTGAATATAAAAAGATAGAAAACGGCTTATTTAAGCCGTTTTTTTAATTACAAAACTACCAACTATTAACTATCGACTATCAAAGAAGGATTTATAAAATAAATGAAGAATTAACTAAGAAGGGAGGTGCGCGATTTTGTTAATCGATTCTAATATTGCAATTGCAATTAGGTGTGATATATGTGGAGAAATTACTATACATGATGTTTCTTTGTTTGATTTTAGCAGAAGTAACAAAATAAATTTAGAATGTGAGTGTGGACAGTCTAGTGCAATAATAAAAACGAAAGATTATAAAAGCTTTTGGATAGAATTATTTTGCTTTGCTTGTCAAGATATCCATGTCTTTAAATATAGTTTACGAAAATTACTAAAAGGTAAAATAATTGCTAGATGTATTGAAACGGGAATTGAAATATCTTTTATAGGGAAAAATGATGATATAAAACAATTAATAAAAGAATATGAAAAGGATTCTGAAGAAATCCTAAATGAATTAGGATTTTATGACTACTTTCAGAATTTCGATATTATGATGAAAGCTATAAATAGAATTAGAGAAATGGATAATGAGGGCAGGATATTTTGTGATTGTGGCTCAGATAATATACAGACAGATTTATACCCTGATAGAATAGAATTAAGATGCATAGAATGTGGCAGTGTACATTTGGTTTATGCAGAAACAGACGAAGATTTAAAAAAATTATTAGAATGTGAAGAGATACAGATGCATAAGTATTCTCTTCAATGTATAGATAGTAGATTTGGGAATAATGATAGGAATAAGAAAGGATGATATCGGTTATTCGTCATTCGCTATTGGCTTTTCGAAACTCGAATGACAAATGACGAATAGCGAAAAGCGGAACTCGAACGACGAACAACGCTGGACAAATAATTATGTGGATAAATAGAGACTAATCTATTATAATAGTATTTGTTAAATAAAGAGGGAGGGATATTAATGTTAGTATCAGGAAAAGAGATTCTTTTAGATGCTCATAAGAAAGGGTATGCAGTAGGAGCATTTAATGTAAACAACATGGAAATAGTTCAAGCTATTATCGAAGCTGCTAAAGAAACAAATTCACCTGTAATATTACAGGCTAGCCAAGGCGGATTAAAATATGCAGGAGTAGAGTACATAGCAGCAATGGCTAAGGTAGCAGCTGAAACTGCTAAAGTACCTGTAGCTATCCATTTAGATCATGGCACTGATTTTGTACAAATAATGAAATGTATAAGAAATGGATTTACTTCAGTTATGATAGACGGTTCAAAGTATCCACTAGAAGAAAATATCGCAATTACTAAAAAAGTTGTGGAAATTGCACATGCTGTTGGAGTATCAGTAGAGGCAGAGCTTGGTAAAATTGGTGGTACTGAAGATGATATAACAGTTGACGAAAGAGATGCTACATTTACTGATCCAGATGAAGCTGAAAGATTTGTAAAAGAAACAGGTGTAGACTATCTTGCAATAGCAATAGGAACAGCACATGGTCCATATAAAGGAGAACCTAAACTAGACTTTGATAGATTAAAAGTAATAAAAGAAAGATTAAATATGCCGCTAGTACTTCATGGTTCATCAGGTGTGCCTGAAGAGAGCATAAGAAAAGCAGTTAGCCTTGGGGTTAATAAAATTAATATAGATACAGATATTAGAATGGCATTCAATAGAGGAGTAAGAGAGTTTGTAAATAATAACCCTGATGTATATGACCCAAGAAAAATATTAGGCCCTGCTAGAGAAGAAATGAAAAAAGTAATAATTGAAAAGATGATAATGTTTGGTTCAGCTGGCAGAGCCTAAAGAGTTGGAGGTGCAATATGAAACTTTTTATCGATACAGCAAACATAGATGAAATCAGAGAAATAAACGACTGGGGTGTAATTTGCGGAGTTACTACAAATCCTTCTCTTATAGCAAAGGAAGGTAGAGATTTTAAAGAAGTAATAACAGAAATTACAAGTATTGTTGATGGTCCAATTAGTGCTGAGGTAATTAGCCTTGAAGCAGAGGGCATGATAAAAGAAGCAGAAGAATTAGCAGAAATTCATCCGAATATAGTTATTAAAATCCCTATGACAAAAGAAGGTCTTAAGGCAGTTAAAGTTTTAAGTCAAAAAGGTATCAAAACAAATGTTACTTTAGTATTCTCTGCTAATCAAGCATTATTAGCAGCAAGAGCAGGAGCAACTTATGTTAGTCCATTTGCAGGAAGAATGGACGATATAGGAAATAGTGGAATGGATATAATTAGTGACATAGTAGAAATATTTGATATACATGGTATCGAAACAGAAGTAATTGCTGCAAGTATAAGACATCCTATGCATATAATAGAAGCAGCAAAATTAGGAGCACATATTGCAACTGTACCTTACAATGTATTTACAAAAATGGTACAGCATCCAATGACAGATAAAGGTATAGAAAGATTCCTAAAAGACTGGGAAAATGCTAAAAAGTAGCAGATAAAAGGATAGGTAAAGATTAATCTTTACTTATCCTTTAATTTTAGTATTTTATTAGGGGAGTGAAAAGTATGGTTTTAGATAGAAACTTATCTTTATCTTTAGTACGTGTTACTGAGATAGCTGCATTATCATCAGCTAAATTCATGGGTAGAGGAGATAAAAATGGAGCAGACCAAGCAGCTGTAGATGGAATGAGAGAAGCTTTTGAGTTAGTAAATGTTAGAGGAACAGTAGTTATAGGTGAAGGTGAATTAGATGAGGCACCTATGCTTTATATTGGAGAGAGAATAGGGGCAGGAACTATAGATGATATAGAAGTAGATATTGCTGTTGACCCATTAGATGGAACTAGTTTAGTATCAAAAGGACTTCCGAATGCAATATCAGTAATAGCTATGGCTCCTAGAGGATGCTTGCTTTATGCACCAGATACTTATATGAAAAAAATAGCTGTAGGACCAAAAGCGGCAGGGAAAATTGATATTAATGCTCCTATCGAAGACAATTTGAAAGCAGTTGCTAAAGCTTTAAATAAAGATATATCAGACTTAACAGTAATAATACAAGATAGACCTAGACATTATGAAATGATACAAGAAGTAAGAAGAGTAGGTGCAAGAATCAAGTTGTTTGGTGAAGGTGACGTAGCAGCCGCTATCGCCACTGGATTTGAAGATACAGGAGTAGATATATTAATGGGAATAGGAGGAGCTCCAGAAGGTGTTATAGCAGCAGCAGCGCTAAAATGTATGGGTGGAGAAATGCAGGGGCAGCTTTATCCAATGTCAGATGAAGAAGTTGAAAGATGCCATCAATTAGGATGGAGTGATGAAGACATTAAGAGGGTTTTAACATTAGAGGATTTAGTTAAAGGAGAAGAAGTATTCTTTGCTGCAACTGGAATTACAGATGGTGACCTATTAAAAGGAGTAGTATATTATGGAAACAACTTTGCTAAAACACATTCAGTAGTCATGAGAGCTAAAACAGGGACCATAAGATTTATAGAAGCGAGACATAAATTAGATAAAAATGACATACTAATTAGATTGATGAAAAAATATGGACATATATAAAGTTTAGTTATTAGTTGATAGTCAATAGTTAATAGTCAATGATAGACCTGATTAATTCAGGTCTATTTTTTGTTTGCTATTTATTTAATTTTACATTTTTAATTTTCAATCTTTCATTTTTAAGATATGCTTTATTAAAAACAATACATACATTTTGACATACAATACAGAAATAGAATATACTATAATTGTAATATTTTTTCTAAAGGAGGACATATTATGGATAGAGAATTAGCATTAAATCTTGTGAGAGTAACTGAAGCTGCAGCATTAGAATGTGCTAGACATATGGGTAGAGGTGACAAAATAATAGCAGATCAATCTGCAGTTAATGGTATGAGGAAGATGTTTGATACTATAAACATAGATGGAGTTGTAGTGATTGGAGAAGGCGAAATGGACGAAGCTCCAATGCTATATATTGGAGAGAGAATAGGAAAAGCACAAGAAGGATGTCCTAAAGTTGATATAGCTGTAGATCCTCTTGACGGTACTACTGCAGTAGCTAAGGGATTACCTAATGCAATTTCTGTAGTTGCAATAGCTCCACGTGGATGTTTATTACATGCACCTGATATGTATATGAATAAAATTGCAGTAGGACCAAAAGCAGCAGGTAGAATTAATCTTGATGCTCCAGTTGAAGAAAATTTAAAGGCAGTTGCTGATGCTTTAAACAAAAGTATATCAGATTTAACAGTAACTTTATTAGATAGACCGAGACATAAGGAGTTAATAGATAGAATAAGGAAAGCAGGAGCAAGAATTAAATTATTTGGAGATGGAGATGTTGCTGCTGCAATTGCAACTTGCTTTGAACATTCAGGAGTAGATATATTAATGGGAATAGGAGGAGCTCCAGAAGGAGTTATAGCTGCTGCTGCATTAAAATGTATGGGTGGAGAATTTCAAGGGAAGCTAGTACCAATGGATGAAAGTGAGCTTGAAAGATGTTATAAAATGGGCATTACTGATGTTAATAAAGTATTGACAATGGAAGATTTAGCGAAGGGCAATGAAATATTCTTTGCTGCTACAGGAGTATCTGATGGTGAATTATTAAAAGGAGTAGTATATTACCAAAATAATATGGCGAAGACACATTCAATGGTAACAAGAGCAGAAACAGGTACGATAAGATTTATCGAGTCAATTCATAAACTAGACAAAAAACCAGATTATGCGAAGTAGTTGTTAACTAGCCGCTGTTCGCAGTTCGTTATTCGACTTTGGTTATTAAAAAATGAATGACGAACGACGAACAGCGAATAACTGTTTTTGTGTCCTTGACTTCTCAACAATAAAGTGCTAATATTACATTAATGAAGCCTGTCTAGAAATTCTTTCCTAACATGATGTTCCCATATACTGTATAAAGATATAGATATTAATAAAAAAGCTCTATACGTTCTGGAGGTGAAGTTTTGAACAGTTCTGATTTAAACAGTAAGAAGATAGATGAGCTCAGAAAGATTGCTAAAGAAGTAGGTATAAAGGGTTATTCTAAATATAAAAAAGCTGAGTTGATTGAGAAGATATTGCAGCATTATAAAAATGGGAAAGCAGAAGAAATAAAAGAAGTAGCAGCTAAGTTAGAGGAAAAAGAAAGACATAAGCAGGAATTACCAGAAAGATTAAGTGAAGAAATAGATAGAAGTGATGAAATTAGTACAGCAGAGGGAATATTAGAGCTTCATAGTGATGGATATGGTTTTTTAAGATCAGAAAATTATCTTTCAGGTGCTGAGGACATATATGTATCTCCATCGCAAATTAGGAGATTTAATTTAAGGACTGGAGACAAAATTTTCGGTATCACAAGGCCTCCAAAATCAGGAGAAAAGTACAAAGCTCTTCTATATGTAAAAAAAGTTAATGGTGAAGATCCAGAGACAGCAAATAATAGACCTGATTTTGATACTTTGACACCTATATACCCTAACGAGAGAATAACTTTAGAAACTACTCCAAGAGAATTATCTACAAGAATAATAGATTTAATTGCTCCTATAGGTAAAGGACAAAGGGGAATGATTGTTGCTCCTCCTAAAGCTGGTAAAACAATCCTACTAAAAAAAATAGCTAATAGTATTGCAGAAAATTACCCAGACATAGAGATTATAGTTTTACTAATAGATGAAAGACCAGAGGAAGTTACAGATATGCAAAGATCTGTAAAAGGAGATGTAGTTTATTCAACATTTGACGAGCCTCCAAAACATCATATAAAGGTAGCAGAGATGGTGCTTGAAAGGGCAAAAAGGCTAGTGGAGCATGGCAAAGATGTTGTTATTCTTTTGGATAGTATAACAAGATTGGCTAGGGCATACAATCTAACAATACCTCCAACTGGTAGAACACTTTCAGGAGGGTTAGACCCTGGAGCTCTACACAAACCGAAAAGATTTTTTGGTGCAGCAAGAAATATTGAAAACGGAGGAAGTCTTACAATATTAGCTACTGCATTAATAGAAACTGGAAGTAGAATGGATGATGTAATTTTTGAAGAATTCAAAGGTACAGGTAACATGGAAATTCATTTAGACAGAAAACTATCTGAAAAGAGAATATTCCCAGCAATTGACATAAATAAGTCTGGTACGAGAAGAGAAGATTTATTATTAAATCAAAAAGAGTTAGAGACAATATGGAGTATTAGAAAAGCTTTGAGCAACTATCCATCAGCAGAAGTTACAGAAAAAATCTTAGATATGTTAGTATCAACTAAGACTAATATTGAGTTTATTGAAAATATGAGAAATAAGATTTGGGATTAATTTACTTATGTTTATTGAAATAAGATTATGAATATGCTATAATGTATTAGTTGAAAACTGGATAATTATATTAAATATAATATTACAGCAAAGAAAGATTTTGGAAGAGAGGTGATTTCGGTGAAAAAAGGAATTCATCCAGAATACAAAAGAGCTAAAGTACACTGTGCATGTGGAAATACTTTTGAAACTGGTTCAGTGAAAGAAGAGCTTAGAGTAGAAATTTGTTCTGAGTGTCATCCATTCTTTACAGGAAAGCAAAAACTTGTAGATAAAGGCGGACGTGTTGAAAGATTTAAGAAGAAATACGGTCTTGACTAATCAAAATATGTTCAAGAGGTTAGATGCCATGAGGCTTCTAGCCTTTATTTTTTGAAGATTCATAGTTAACAGTTATTTGTTATAATCCATAGGAAATTATAATTTCCGTTATGGATATGAGCAAAATCATCCTTATAATTTATTTAAACGAAGATTTTGTTAATCGGTTTAAAGGAGGAATTTTAATGTACGGACCTAATCACCACGGTTGGATTGAGGTAGTGGTTGGCCCCATGTATAGCGGTAAAAGTGAGGAGCTTATAAGAAGGTTGAGAAGAGCCCAGATAGCACGCCAGAAAATTCAAGTATTTAAGCCATCTATTGATGATAGATATAGTGTAAACGAAGTTGTTTCTCATAACGGAGAAAAAATTAAAGCTATACCAGTAAAAAATTCTGATGAAATATATAAATTATTATCAGATGATACAGAAGTTATAGGTATTGATGAAGTACAGTTCTTTGATGACGGAATTATAGATTTATGTAGGCGTTTAGCAGATAAAGGGTTAAGAGTAATAGTAGCTGGATTGGATATGGATTTTAGAGGTGAGCCATTTGGACCTACTCCTAATATAATGGCAATTGCAGAATTTGTGGACAAGCTAACAGCTGTATGTGTAATTTGTGGACATCCTGCAAATAGAACTCAAAGATTAATTAACGGAGAGCCTGCTTGCTATGATGAACCTACTATTTTAGTTGGTGCTATGGAGAGCTACGAAGCCAGATGCAGATTGCACCACCAAGTTCCAAGAAAATAATTGCTACATAGTTATTAGTTAACAGTTGACAGATACCAGGGAAAATGGTAGCGGAGAATTAATTCTTCGCTACTAATTTTTTTTAAATACCCATTTCTGTCCCCCGTCCCCTGTTTTTTATCCCTAGCACCCAGTACCCAGCACCTAGTACCCAGTACCAAGTACCTAGTACCTATTCAAGAGCTTCTTGTTATATTATAGTAAGATACGTTATAATGTAATTATATAGAAAATAATATAAGGAGTAGGCGAAAGAATATGATATCAAAAATAAAAGATGCATTCAAAAAACCTAAACACAAAACTAGTATAGGCGGTCAGGCCTTAATAGAAGGGGTAATGATGAAAGGCCCTAAAGAAATAGCTATAGCAGTGAGAGAGCCAAATGGTAATATTGGGTTAAAAAAAGAACCTGTAAACTCTGCTTCCTCAAAGTATAGCTTTCTTAAGTTGCCTTTCATAAGAGGCAGTGTTATGTTAATAGAAGCAATGGTTGTAGGAGTTAGAGCATTGATGTACTCAGCTGAGGTATACGAAGTAGAGGAAGAAGAACCAGGGGTTATAGATAGAGCTTTAGAAAAAATATTTAAAGATAAAACTGAAGATGTAATGATTTATTTATCAGTTCTTATATCTTTATTTTTTACAGTTCTATTATTCATATTAGCTCCTTCATACTTAACTAACTTCTTGAAAACTAAAATTAGTAGCAACATAGGGCTTAATTTAATTGAAGGTTTAATAAGAGTTATTATATTCTTAATATATGTTTATAGTATATCTAAAATCAAAGATGTAAAAAGAGTATTTGAGTATCATGGAGCTGAACATAAAACAATACATTGTTATGAACACGGAGAAGAATTGACGGTAGAAAATGCAAGAAAATACACTACTCTTCATCCTAGATGTGGTACAAGTTTTATTTTTATGGTAATGATAGTAAGTATACTTGTATTTTCATTATTTGGATGGCCAAATCCACTATTGAGATTTGTATTAAGGATAGCATTATTACCAGTAATAGCAGGAATATCGTATGAAATAAATAAATATACAGGTAGAAGTGATAGTAAACTAGCTCAAATCATCTCATATCCTGGATTGATGCTACAGAAAATAACTACTAGTGAGCCAGATGATTCACAGCTAGAGGTAGCTATTGAAGCTTTAAAAGGAGTATTGGTTGAAGACAAGGAGGCTGACCTTTGGTAAGAGATTATACTATAAAATCCTTATTACAAGAGGGTACAGAAATATTAAATGAGGGGGATTTTAAAACCCCTCTTCTTGATGCTCAGCTTATATTATGTTATACACTAGGTGTTGATAAACTATATATTTATACACATAGAGATGATAAAGTTAGTGACGAAGCTGTGGATAAATTTTTTGAATTTATAAATAGACGAAAAGAAGGCTATCCAATACAGTATATTATTCAAAAACAAGAATTTATGGGGCTTAATTTTAATGTTGCAGAAGGTGTTTTAGTTCCAAGACCTGATACAGAGATTCTTGTTGAAAAGGTTATTGAAATTGTGAATAATAGTTTTTTAAAAGATAAAAAGCGAGTTAATATTGTGGATATAGGTACTGGTAGTGGAGCAATTACATTAAGTTTGGCTTATTATTTAAAAAATGCATTTGTATATTCTATTGATATAAGTAAAAAAGCTTTAGAAATAGCATCAGAGAACTGCAAAAAATTTGAGCTAGAGGATAGAGTGTTATTTTTAGAAGGTAATTTATTTAAGCCTTTATCAACACTTAATGTAGAGAATAATATAGATATTATAGTATCAAATCCACCATATATTCCTACTGATGAGATTGAAAAACTTCAGATTGAAGTATCCAAATATGAACCTAGAATAGCATTAGATGGTGGAAAGGATGGATTAGATTATTATAGAAAAATAGTTAAAGATTTAAGTAAGTACCTTGCAAATCATGGAGTTGTTGCTTTTGAGATAGGTTATAATCAAGGACAAGATGTTAAAAAACTTTTGGAAAATAGTGGATTATTTAGAAAAATTGAAATTATAAAAGATTTAGCAGGACATGATAGAGTGGTAGTGGGTGAGAATTTATGTCTATAATTAAGCTATTTTTAACTTTTTTAAAAATTGGTGCCTTTACTTTTGGTGGGGGATATGCAATGATTCCTCTGATACAGGTAGAGGTAGTAGATAAAAATAAATGGTTAGACAATGAAGAATTTTTAGATACTATTGCTATTGCACAGTCTTCTCCTGGTGCAATAGCGGTAAATAGTGCCATATTTATAGGATATAAACTAAGGGGAATTGTTGGAGCTTTGGCATGTATGCTAGGAGTAATACTGCCTTCTTTTATAATAATTCTCATAATATCTATGTTCTTATTTAAATATAGAAATAATAAAATAGTTTCAAAAATATTTTTAGGTGTTAGACCAGCAGTTGTAGCATTGATTATTTCAGCAGTATATAAACTTACTAAAACTTCAAAAATTAAAAAGAAGGCACTAATTATTTCTCTAATTACCCTACTTTTAGTTGTATTTGCTAATATAAGTCCTATAATAGTGATTTTAATTGGTGGACTTGGAGCGATTTTATATTATCGAATCACGAATAACCAAAATGAAAAAGGTGAACTGCAATGATATATATAAAATTATTTATTTCTTTTTTGAAAATTGGTGCATTTAGCTTTGGTGGAGGATATGCAATGCTTCCTCTTATCCAAGAAGAAATCATAACTAAAAATGGATGGCTTAGCTTAAAAGAATTCATTGATGTTTTAGCAATATCGCAAATGACACCAGGACCTATAGCAATAAACAGCGCTACTTTTTTAGGGTATAAAATAGGTGGAATATTGGGAGCAGTAGTATCAACTTTAGCAGTTGTTATACCATCTTTAGTCATCATTTTATTAATAGCTCATTTTCTAAAGAAATTTAAAGAATCAAAATATATTGATTGGTTTTTCAAAGGTTTAAGACCTGTAATAATAGGTTTAATTGCATCTGCAGCAATTTTAGTGGCGAAAAATACAATAATAGATGTAAAAAGTTTAATAATAACATTAGCAATATTTTATCTCGTTACTTATAAAAAACTCCATCCCATACTATGCATAGTCATCGCAGGAGCTTTAGGGGTAATGCTATATTAATAGTATGCTACCAATAGGTTACTTTCTAATGACTGAAAAATAAAAACGAATAATTACAAAATTTTAGTTTTCTCTAAAGGGTTGTTTATGAGTGTTATTTTTCAGTCATTTATTTAATACTAGTAAAAATCCAAAAAATATGCTATAATTTTTAGCTAGATAATTTTAAATGGAAAATTGAAAATGTAAAATAATTAGGCTATTCGTCGTTCGCCTTTCGCTTTTCGATAATCGAATAGCGAATGACGAATAACGAATAACGAAAATTATCAGAGGTGAAAAAAATGTTAGAAAAATTAAAGTTCTTAGAAGAAAAATATAAAGATTTAAGTATGAAAATAAGTGACCCAGAGATTATAAATAAAAGAAACGAATGGCAAAAATTAGTAAAAGAGCATGCAGAAATAGAACCAATAGTTATGAAGTACAGAGAGTACACTTCAGTATCTGAGCAGTTAGATGAAGCAAAGGAAATGCTAAAAGAAAAGCTAGAAGATGATTTTAAGGATATGGTAAAGGAAGAAATTAAGGAGTTAACTGAGAAGAAAGAGCAACTAACAGAAGAATTAAAACTGCTTTTAATTCCTAAAGACCCTAATGATGAGAAAAATGTTATAGTTGAGATTAGAGCTGGAGCCGGTGGAGACGAGGCAGGTATATTTGCTGGAGACCTTTTAAGAATGTATACAAGATATGCTGAAAGACAAGGCTGGAAAGTAGAAATAATGTCTTCAAACGAACAAGGAGTAGGCGGCTTTAAAGAAGTAATTTTCATGATAAAAGGTAAAGGTGCATATTCAAGACTTAAGTATGAAAGTGGTGTTCACAGAGTTCAAAGAATTCCAGTTACAGAATCAGGCGGTAGAATACACACATCTACAGCTACTGTGGCAGTTCTTCCAGAAGCAGATGACATAGATATTCAAATAAATCCAAATGATGTACGTGTTGACGTGTTCCGTTCTTCAGGACATGGTGGGCAGAGCGTTAATACAACAGATTCAGCTGTTAGATTAACGCACATTCCTACAGGTATAGTGGTTTCATGCCAAGATGAAAAATCTCAGCTTAAGAATAAAGAAAAAGCATTCAAGATTCTTAAGGCTAGATTATATGACAAACTTCAGGCAGAACAAAATGCAGAAATAGCCGAAGCTAGAAGAAGTCAGGTAGGTACAGGTGACAGAAGTGAAAGAATAAGAACATACAACTTCCCTCAAGGTAGGGTAACTGATCATAGAATTAATATGACTATATATAAATTAGATTCTTTCTTAGATGGAGATATTGATGAAATAGTAGATGCTCTCATAACGAATGATCAGGCTGAAAAGTTAAAATCTGTACAGTAATTAGAAGTTATGGGAGATGATTTAGTTGAATGAAGAGTTTACCTTTTTGTTGGATATAGCCGTTATACTAATATTTGCAAATATTGGAGGATATATTAGTCAAAAATTTAAACAACCTGCAGTTTTGGGACAGATATTAGCAGGACTTCTTTTAGGTCCTTCTGCTTTAAATCTTATAACTGTAAATATGTCTATTACTCATATGGCTGAAATTGGGGTAATACTCTTAATGTTTATTGCGGGTTTAGAGACGGATATAGACGAATTAAAGGCATCCAGCAAGTCTTCTACTTATATAGCACTTGGAGGAGTCCTAGTACCTTTTGTGCTAGGACTTCTAGCTATAAAATTAATTAGACCAAATGCTGATATTTCAGAGGGGTTATTTGTAGGTGTGATTTTAACGGCTACTAGCGTTAGTATAACTGTACAAGCTTTAAGAGAGCTGGGCAAACTTAGGACAAAGCAGGGTATAGGTATATTAGGTGCAGCTATAATAGATGATGTTATTGGAATTATTTTATTAACTCTGATTGTTGGAATTGTAAAGCCTTCTACGGGTGGGAGTATATTAATAGTCATACTCAAAATAGTTTCATTCTTTATTTTATCTGTAGTAGTTGGAACTATATTTTCAAAATTACTTACGAAGTATTCATACATAATAAGCAAAGAAAACAGAGTCCTAACATATGCTCTTATATTTTGTTTTTCATTAGCATTTATTGCAGAAGAGTTAGGTGTAGCTGCAATAATAGGAGCATATTTTACAGGTATAGTATTTTCAGTAACTCCTCATAGAAATAGAGTGTCACATGAGATACAAAGAATTGCTTATGCATTATTTACTCCTATTTTTTTTATAAGTATTGGACTTATGGTTAAAATAGGCAATATTAGACAAGGATTAGGTTTAAGTATTGTATTGGTATTGATGGCTGTCATAGGTAAAATAATAGGTTGTGGTATAGGTGCCAAGCTATCTGATTTTACAAATAGAGAAGCATTGCAGATAAGTATAGGTATGATTCCTAGAGCAGAAGTTGCTTTGATCGTTACGAATTTGGGAATTAAAATGGGTGTAATAGGAAATGAGATATTTACAGCAGTTATTTTAATAGTGTTAGTATCAACGATTATTACCCCACCACTATTAAAGTTAGTTTTCGAAAATGAATTAGAACAAAAAACAAAAGAGGAGACATGTTAGATTAGCTACTAGCTACAATAACTATTCCAATTACAAATCCAATAGTTAGGCCTATTGTAGAAGCTCTACCATTGTAGAGCTTTTTTGCATTTGGAATCAATTCTCCACAAGTAATATACAGCATAGTTCCACCTGCAAAAGCTAAACATAGCGATATAAAAAAATCTGAAATATTGCCTAAAGCTGCTCCTATGAAAGCTCCAATGCCAGTAGGAATACCAGAAAGTAATGTTAATAATAAAACCTTTATTTTTGACATACGACTTATTTTGAGAGGAGTTGCCATAGCCATGCCTTCAGGGATATTATGCAGGGCGATAACTAAAGCTATATTAAATCCCATTTGAGTAGTAAACATAAAACTAGAGCCTATTGCTAAACCTTCTGGAAGGTTATGAATAGCAATTCCAATACCTAATATTATTCCAGTTTTCAAAAAATTACTTTTATTTGTTTTATGGTAAGTTTTATAAAATACGGGTATAAAATCTTCGATTAGTATGACAGTGAGAATACCTAATAATATACCTATGATTTCAGTAAAAAGCCCTCCTATCGAAAAAGCTTCGGGTAATAAGTCAAAAGTTACTACAGCTAACATTAGCCCGCTTGCAAACCCAAGAAGTGAACTTAAAAATTTGCTATTTGATCTTACTATGGATAGTGCAATCAATCCTCCAAGTCCCGTACCAGTAACACCAACCAAAGAACCTATTATAGCTAAAATAAAAATATTTGACATACAAACACCTCGTTTTAGTTGATAGTTAACAGGTTAAAAAATGTAAAATGCAAAATTAATATATTTAACTCTATAATAATTGTATTTCAATAAAATAAATAAATGCTAAGTTTAAAATAATATATCTAGACTCTAAGGGTGTAATATTGTATAATATATGTTTGAAGTTGCAGATAATACAAAAAAAGATAAGAAGGGAAATGGCATGGAAAAGATAAAAACTCAAGTCATTAAAATAGATAAAAATAATCCTGAAATAGAAAAAATACAGTTGGCCGCAGAAGTAATAAAAAGAGGAGGAGTAGTAGCTTTTCCTACTGAAACCGTCTATGGATTAGGGGCAAATGCACTTGATGAAAAAGCGGTTGAAAAGATATTTATTGCTAAAGGCAGACCTCAGGATAATCCTCTTATTGTACATATTGGTGATGTGAGTGATTTAGATTCTTTAGTTAAAGAAGTTCCTGAAAGGGCTAAAGAACTTATGAAACGATTTTGGCCTGGACCGTTAACTTTAATATTTAAGAAAAGTGAAATAATTCCCGACAGAATAACAGGAGGACTATCTACTGTTGCTATTAGAATGCCAAACCACAGAATAGCTTTAGAATTAATTAAACAATCTGGATTACCGATTGCAGCTCCTAGCGCAAACACTTCAGGAAGACCAAGTCCAACTAATTCCCATCATGTAATTGAAGATTTATACGGAAAGATTGATATGATAATAGATGGAGGAGATACAGGCGTAGGTGTCGAATCCACTGTTTTGGATATTTCTACTGAGATACCTACAATACTGCGTCCCGGCTTTGTTACATTAGAAGATCTTTTAGAAATTTTCCCTCAAGTAGATATTGACCCAGCAATAGAAAATTTATCAGAAAAATTAAAACCAAAGTCCCCAGGTCAAAAATACAGACATTATTCACCAAAAGCTAAACTTACTATTATACAAGGTGAAGTTGATGCAGTTTCAGAAAAATTGATAAGTTTAGCTTCAAAGTATGAAAAACAGGGCTTAAAAGTTGGAATAATGGCTACAAAGCAGACAAAAAATAGATATATTGGGGATAATGTGCTAGAAGTTGGAGATAGGGATAATCCTGAAACAATTGCAGCTAATTTGTTTAGAGTGTTGAGAGAATTCGATAAAATCGGGGTAGATATAATACTAGCTGAAGGGATAGAAGAAAAAGGTATAGGCAGAGCTATTATGAATAGAATGAAAAAGGCGGCAGGAGGAGATGTAATATTAGTTGACAATTAACAATTGACAGTTTTGGCGAATAGCGGAAGACGAAATACGAATAGCGAATGACGAAAAGCGAGCGACGGTTTTTCGAAAGGAGGGTGAAAATGAAAAATATTTTGTTTGTTTGTACTGGTAATACTTGCAGAAGTAGTATGGCTGAAGCTTTGTTTAGAGATATGCTTGAAAAAGCAGGAAAGGAGCTTAAGGGCATTAAGGTTGAGTCTGCTGGTATCTGTGCTGTTCCTGACCAGCCAGCATCAAAACAGGCTATACATGTATTAAGTGAGGAAGGTATAGATTTATCAAAACATAGATCAAGACCATTAACAAAAGATATGATAGAAAGAGCGGATCTTATACTTACAATGACTGTAAATCATAAGAATGCTGTGATTAATATGGCTCCTGAATCAAGGGGCAAGGTCTTTACTCTAAAGGAGTTTGCTTTGGAAAATAATAATATAGACGAAATTCTTGATAAGCTTGCGATACTGTATAGAAAGTTATATGAAAAGAGAGATAGGATACTTAGAGAAAGAATGGGAGAAATTAAAGCGTTAGAAAAAAGAAAAAGAGAACTTCAGAGAGAGATAGAGAGAATTGACAAGCAAATTAGAGAATGGGAACAAGAAATTGAAGCAGAATTTGAAGATGATAAAAGAGAAATTGCAAATCTAGAAAAGCAAATACCTTCACTGGATATTACCGATCCTTTCGGGTTGCCAGTTGAAGAATATAAAAAGAGTGCAGAAGATATTAAAGAAGCTCTCAAGAAGGTTCTTGAGAAGATTAGAAAAAAATAAAAGGAGGCTAATATCATGAAAATTGCTTTAGGTAGTGACCATGGTGGATACGAACTAAAGGAACACATCAAGAAATTTCTTGAAGAAAAAAATATTGAGTATGTAGACTATGGGACTAACTCAACTGAGTCTGTAGATTACCCTGATTTTGGCCACAAAGTTGCAAAGGCTGTTAAAGAAGGGGAATGTGATAGAGGAATAGTTTGCTGTGGAACTGGTATAGGAATTTCAATATCAGTAAATAAGGTTCCCGGTGTAAGATGTGCTCTAGTAAGTGACTGCTACAGTGCTAGAATGTCAAGAGAGCATAATGATGCAAATGTATTGGCTTTAGGTGGAAGAGTAGTTGGAAGGGATTTAGCGTTAGAAATTGTTGACATATGGTTAAAAACAGAGTTCCAAGGTGGCAGACACGAAAGAAGAGTAAATAAGATTAAAGAAATCGAAGAGAGGTATAGTAGGGGTTAGAGTTAAATTTAAAATTGAAAATGGAAAATGGAAAATTAATTGGCTGTTCGTCCTTCGTTGTTCACATTTGGACAACCGATTAGCGAAACTCGAATGACGAATAGCGAAACTCGAATGACGAATAAAACAAGGAGGGGTCTTTAAATGGGGAAAGTTGTTGTAATGGATCATCCATTAATTAAACACAAACTTACTTTTATAAGAGACAAAAATACGGGTTCAAAGGAATTTAGAGAGTTAGTTAAAGAGGTTGCTATGCTAATGGCATATGAAGTTACAAGAGAACTTCCATTAGAAGAAATTGAAATAGAAACACCTGTTGCTAAAACTAAATCTCAAGTAATTTCAGGTAAGAAGCTAGGAATCATACCTATACTTAGAGCAGGGTTAGGAATGGTAGAAGGTATGTTAAACTTACTACCAGCAGCTAAAGTAGGTCATATCGGATTATATAGAGATCCAGAAACATTAGAACCTGTAGAATACTACTGTAAACTTCCAACAGACGTAGAGGAAAGAGAACTTATAGTATTGGACCCAATGTTAGCAACTGGAGGCTCTGCAATTGCTGCTATTAACTTCTTAAAAGACAGAGGTGCAAATAATATAAAGCTTATGTGTCTTATAGCAGCACCAGAAGGTATAGAAGCAGTTCAGAAAGCTCATCCTGATGTAGATATATACGCTGCAGCAGTAGATGAAAAACTAAATGACCATGCATATATAGTTCCAGGATTAGGAGACGCTGGAGATAGATTGTTTGGTACAAAGTAAAATATATATGAAAATGACGCTCATGCAGACGAATTTAGAAAAAACTTAAGGCTCAAATTTTTAGAAAATCCTAACGCACCTAATCAAGACCTCCTGTCTTGTAGGATGCTGGTTTGACCTCCTGTCAAACCTACGTATTTTCTTAAAAATTTTCACCTAGTTTTTAACTAAATTCTTTCAAGCATTCGCTTTCATTTTCATAAAATGTTTTAAAAAACGAGTTTGTGAACAGCCTGAGGCAAGGTTTATTTCCTTGCCTTATATAATATTTAGCGAATAGCGAACGACGGCTTTTGATAGAGGAGGTAATTTTATGCGTCCTTCTTGGGATGAATATTTTATGGAAATAGTCAATGTTGTAAAAAAAAGGTCTACATGTTTAAGGAGACAGGTAGGAGCTTTAATCGTCAAGGATAAAAGAATTCTTTCTGCAGGTTATAACGGAGCACCAACAGGACTAAAACACTGTGATGAAGTAGGATGTACAAGAGAAAAACTTAATATACCATCAGGGCAAAGACATGAACTTTGTAGAGGATTGCATGCAGAACAGAATGCAATAGTACATGCTGCAAATGCTGGGGTAAGTATAAAGGGAAGCACAATTTATGTAACTATGCAACCCTGTGTTTTATGTGCAAAAATGATAATAAATGCAGGAATTACAAGAGTAGTATTTGGTGGTGGATATCCAGATGAATTAGCAATTCAGCTTCTTAATGAGGCAGGAATTGAGGTTGTTGACTTTAACTTACAAATAAAGTAAAATTATAATGATGGGGTATATATGCACTAAGGGCAAATAATAAAGGAGTGTTATTATGTCAACTTATTACAAAGCTTTTTTTATGGCATTAATTACAGCATATTTTCTTACACCTTTTGCTAAGTGGGTGGCTAAGAAAATTGGAGCAATTGATGTACCAAAGGACAATAGAAGAGTGCATAAAAAGCCTATTCCAAGGCTTGGAGGATTAGCTATATATTTAGCTACACTTATTTCTATGCTTATATTTCTTCCTATTGATAGAACAGTAATCTCCATCATTATAGGTTCTACAATAATAGTGATAACAGGTATTGTAGATGATACTAAAAGTATTTCACCAAAGCTAAAATTATTTGCCCAAATAGTTGCTGCGTCTATTCTTGTGGTAGGAGGTATAAAGATAGAATTCCTTACAAATCCTTTTGACAAAGGAGATGGCCTATTATACCTAAAAGCTTTTTCAATACCTATAACTATATTTTGGGTAGTTGGAATCACTAATACAATGAACTTAATAGATGGCTTAGATGGACTAGCATCAGGCGTAGGAGCTATTTCTGCATTGTCACTCTTATTTGTGGCATCAAAGTTTGGTTATGTTCCTGTAATGATTTTATGTGCAATTTTAGCAGGTTCAGCTTTAGGTTTTCTACCTCATAATTTTAATCCTGCAAAGATTTTTATGGGAGATACTGGAGCGTTATTTTTAGGATATATGCTTTCAGCAATAGCAATATTAGGTGTTATGAAGAGTGTCGCAGCTATAACAATAGTTATACCTATATTAGCTTTAGGTTTACCAATATTTGATACAACTTTTGCTATATTTAGAAGATTTATTAATGGTAGACCTATAATGGAAGCTGATAAAGGACACCTACACCACAGATTGTTAGATAAAGGACTAAGCCAGAAGCAAACAGTATTAGTATTGTATATGATAAGCATATTATTGGGTATCTTGGCTTTTATACTTACAGGAATGGAACCAGAAAAAGGTGTAATAGTGTCAGGATTAATTTTAACAATAATACTTTTAGGAGCATCTAGTATCGGACTAATTGATTTAAGAAGAGAGAGAATAAGTAAAAGCGATAATATAGAAAGCTAAAGTCAAGGTTTTACCTTGGCTTTTGTTTTAAGGTACAGAGAACAGGAAAAGGAATTAAAAATTAAAAATTGAAAATGTAAAATGTAAAATTAATTCGTTGTTTGTTATTTGTCATTCGCAGTTCGTTTAAAAAAACGAAAAGCGAATAGCGAAAAGCAAGAAGCGAATAGATGAAAGGTGTGATTGTTTTGAATAAAATAAAGGTATTGACGATATTCGGAACTAGACCAGAAGCGATAAAAATGGCACCTATTATTAAAAAACTTGATGAAAATCAGTACATAGAACATAAAGTTTGCGTAACAGCTCAACACAGAGAAATGTTAGACCAAGTTCTAAGAATATTTAATATAATACCAGATTATGATTTGAATATTTTTGAGCCAGGTCAGTCATTAACTCAAATAACTACAAGGGCTATGGAAGGACTTGAAAAAGTAATTAAAGATTTTGGTCCAGATTTAATTCTTGTTCAAGGAGATACAACAACTGTATTTGCAGGGGCTTTAACAGCTTTCTATCATAAAGTAAAGATTGGGCATGTAGAGGCAGGTTTAAGAAGTGGTAATCTGTACTCTCCATATCCAGAAGAAGCTAATAGAAAGTTAACGGGAATAATTACTGATTTTCATTTTGCTCCAACAGAAAGGAATAAACAAAATCTTTTAAGAGAAGGATACGATGAAGAAAAAATCTATGTTACAGGAAATACAGTAATAGATGCTTTATTATATGTTGTATCAGAAAACTATAAATTTAACAATGAATTACTCGATAATCTTGATTATAAAAATAAGAAGGTAATATTGTTAACATCGCATAGAAGAGAGAACTTAGGTAAACCTATGGAGAATATATTTAGTGCAGTAAGAGATGTAGTGTTAAAGAATGAAAATGTAGAAGTTGTTTTCCCTATACATCTTAATCCAAAGGTAAGAGAAATTGCTCATAGAATACTAGATGGTTTAGATAGAGTTCATATTATCGAACCACTTGAATATTTACCTTTTGCTAATTTGATTGCAAGATCATATTTAGTAGTAACAGATTCAGGAGGTATTCAAGAAGAAGCACCTTCTTTAGGGAAACCAGTGTTAGTTGTAAGAAAAGAAACTGAAAGACCAGAAGGTATAGAGGCAGGAACGGCTAAATTAGCAGGAATAGATAGAGAAGCTGTATTTAGAGAAATAGATATATTAGTAAATGATGAACAGGAGTACAAAAAGATGGCTAATGCAGTAAATCCATATGGTGACGGCAAAGCATCAGACAGAATAGTGGATATTATAGTTAGAGAATTGGGTACTAATTAGGTACTAGGTACTGGGTACACTTGGTACTAGATATTTGCTGTTTGTCATTCGCTGTTGGTTCTTCGACAATTGAATCACAAACATCGAAAATCGAATATCGAGTAGCGAATAGCGAATAAAAAAGTGGCTTTTGGCCACTTTTTTAATTTTCTTAAAATTTAGTAATATATTTATCGTGTAGAAGGATTTTGTTATTCTACTGTAGAATACATAGGCTGTATAACAATTAGCGTATATTATTGGGGGTGTATAAGAAGTGTCAAATAGCAAGCTAATATCTATGGAACAAGCTATAGAACATATTAAAGATGGTATGACTGTAATGATAGGGGGATTTCTTGGGGTAGGAAATCCACATAAGATTATTGATGCACTTGTTAAAAAAGGAGTGAAGGATTTAACTTTAATAGCTAACGATACAGCTTTTCCTGAAGTAGGAATAGGAAAACTTATTGTTAACAAACAAGTAAAAAAAGTTATAACTTCTCATATAGGTACTAATAAAGAAACTGGAAGACAAATGACAGAGGGCGAGACAGAAGTAGTATTAGTACCTCAAGGAACATTAGTAGAGAGAATAAGAGCAGCAGGAGCAGGACTTGGTGGCATACTAACTCCAACAGGCATAGGAACTGTTGTAGAAGAAGGCAAGAGAAAAATAGAAATAGACGGAAAAGAATATTTATTAGAATTACCACTTAGAGCAGATGTGGCTTTAATAGCAGGGGCAAAAGTAGATAAAAAAGGAAATGTTTATTACCATAAATCAGCTAGAAACTTTAACCCAATCATGGCTATGGCGGCTGATTTAGTAATAGTTGAGGCTGAAGAAGTAGTTGAGGTTGGAGAAATTGATCCTAATGATGTAATGACACCTGGAATATTTGTAGATTACATTGTAAGGGGTGAGGAGTAATGGATAAACAAAGAGCAAGAGAGATAATAGCTAAAAGGGTAGCTAAGGAGTTAAAAGATGGAGATGTTGTTAATCTTGGTATAGGGCTACCAACTATGGTTGCTAATTATATACCAGATGGTGTTGATATAATTTTACAGTCAGAAAACGGTTTCGTTGGTCTTGGACCAGCTCCTAAGCCAGGTGAGGAGGATAAAGACTTAACAAATGCAGGAGGTCAGCCAGTTACGATAAAACCAGGAGGAGCCTTCTTTGATAGTGCTACTTCATTTGCAATAATAAGAGGAGGCCATGTGGATGCAACAGTTTTAGGTGCACTTCAGGTAGATGAAAAAGGAAACCTTGCTAACTGGATGATTCCTGGAAAGATGGTACCTGGAATGGGTGGAGCAATGGATTTGGTTGTAGGTGCTAAAAAGGTTATTATAGCTATGGAGCATACTGCAAAAGGCAAACCAAAAATTCTAAAAGAGTGTACTCTACCCCTTACAGCAGCAGGACAAGTTAATTTAATAGTTACAGAAATGGCAGTAATTGAGGTAACTGAAAAGGGGCTTGTATTAAAGGAATTGGGACCAGAAGCTACCATTGAAGATGTTAAAGCTAATACTGAAGCTGATTTAATCATTGCAGATGATTTGAAGAAAATGGATATATAAATAAAGCCATATTATATGTATTTTATGAGGTGGGATAGAGAATGCCCATTAAAATTGTTATAGCAGATGATGATGAAAATGTTAGGTATATTTTGAAATCATATTTAAAACAGATAAAAGGTATTGAACTAATAGCAGAGGCTGCAACAGGGAAGGAGCTTTTGAATTTTATCTATAAAATGAAACCAGATGTCGTAATGACAGATATTAGAATGCCGGATATGTCTGGTTTGGATGTAGCAAAGATTATTCGTGAGATAGATGAAGCTCTTTCCTTGGTTTTTATTACTTCTTATGATGAGTATATGTCCGAAGCTTTTGATGTTTATGCTACTGATTATATACAAAAGCCTATTCAGAAAGAAAGACTGGTTAAAACATTAGAATATATCAAAAATATGAAGCTTAAGGTTCAATTAGTAGATTTTAATACAGTTAACGGGCAAATACTGATAAATTCAGATAATATTTTGTTTATAGAATCAGTTAAGCGTCAAAGAATTATTCATACGTTTGATCAAAAATATTATACTTTTGAGTCTTTGAATAGCATAGAGAATAGATTGAATAAAGAATATTTTGTTAGGACACACCGTTCATTTATAGTTAATATAAAAAAAATAAAAAAAGTAGCTCCATATTGCCGTTCTTCAAAAAAAATTTTATTTAAAAATTATAAAGAATGTGCATTACTTTCAAAGAAGTGTGAACAAAGTTTTAGAAATAAAATAATGATAACAGAAATTTTTATTTTACCAATATAAAGTACAATCAAAGCTAATGGTTTAGTTTTTTTAAAACTGGAAAGAGATTTTTTTTTGTGGGAGATAGATAATATGGGCAAACTATCATTGATTGAATTATTAATTTTGTCTTTTCCAGAAGCGCTAATAATAACTATTTTTGTTTTTACATTATGCGGATTTAAAGTAAATTTAAAAAAAACAATATCTATTGGTTTTATTGTATCGTTTTTAGCATTTTTGATAAGACCTTATATAAATTCGTATTTACTGAATGTATTTATATATGATTTAATCATGATTATTGTGATGTATATATTTGCTAAAGATTATCTATTTAATATTTTTTGCGGTGTTATTCTTGCTAGTTGTATATATATAGCTATTGAGAATTTGAATATTCAAGTAATAATGTATCTTTTTAAAATACCACCAGAACTAATTACTAGAAATTTAACAATAAGATTATTTGCTTTCTTTATTCAGTTTTTGATTATGTTTATGATGCTTTTAATAATTCGAAAATTTAACTTTACCATTATTGACTTTGATGATGAAAATGTTATTTAAAGAGGTAAAGAGAAATGAATATTAAACATTTTAGTTTGAGGATTATAGTAATTTTTAATGTTATAAGTATATTTTTATTAACTCTTTTTATAATAAATAGTTTTTTAGCTAGTAATCAGATGTTCCAGCCTATAGATATTAGGCTTTTTAATTTTATTTTTGGATTATTTATAATATTATTAAATATACTCGGTATTTTTATTATGAGAGAGCTGTTTAAACGCATAAAACAAGATTACATATATAGACTTAAGCAAATAGAACTTATAAATATGAGAGAAATGAATGATTTAGTACGTGAACAGCGCCATGATTTATTAAATCATATGCAGATAATATATGGTCTTTTAAAATTAAAAAAATATGATAGATTGGAAGAATACCTTTTAGAATTTAGTAAAGAAACAGAAAAACTAAAGCCTCTTGTCAATACTGGAGTGCCAGAAGTCGATATTTTACTTCAATTTAAAATAAATAAAGCGTTGAGGTTAAACATAGATGTTGATTTAACGATTAAATGCAAGATTGATAATATAAAAATAAATCCGTTTGATTTGAATAAAATATTATCTAATCTTTTAGACAATGCAATAGATGCTACGTTAGAACTTCAAGAAGATAAAAGATTTATAGGTATAAATATATTTCAGACTCCAATGGATTATGTTTTTACTATTGAAAATTCTTCTAAACTATTAGAAAAACGTACACTTAACAGGATTTTTGAGAAGAATTTTTCAACAAAGGGGACTTCAAGAGGAATGGGACTCTATATAGTTAAGAAAATAATAGAGAAGAATAACGGTGAAATAACAGTAGATAGTGTTAATGATAAAGTTGTTTTCACAGTCATATTCCCTAAAAATTAAATGGAGGCTTAAAAATGATTAATTTAGAAAAGATATCTGCAAGCCTAACTAATAACATATGTAGATATTCAAATTTTGATCAAAAACAAAAAGCCCAAATTTATTATGGTCTACAGCTGATTTTAGGGATTTTAATTGAATTTTTTATAGTTTTTATTATTTCTTTAATATTGAATATTACAGATTTTGTAATTACAATGATGTTTTCTTCTCTTGTATTAAGAATATTCACTGGGGGAGCTCATTGCACATCTTATGACCGATGTCTTATTTTTACAGTAGTTGTTTATATATTTTTTTCAATGTTAGTTAAAATATCTTTTTTGCCTTATATAAGTTTAATTGTTTTAACAATTTCAATAGTCGTTTTAGGAATCATAATAATTAGCAATATAAAAATGCAGTTTAAAAATATTGGGATTATCATATTACTAATTTGGGGAATTATGATGTTAAGTATCTTACTATTGAAAAATGATAATTCGTACTTTTTAAAAGTTTTATTATCTAGCTGTATAGGTATAAGTATTCAACTATTCAATCTAACGTCATTTGGAAATATCTTTATAAACAAATGCGATTCTTTTTTAAAAAGATTTATATAATGCATTTTCGGACAATGAAATGACATTTTCAGACAATACATATTGAAAATGGGATTTTATTTTTATAAAATTAGCGTGAAAAGTTAGAAAATTATTCCAACTTTTCACGCTTTTTTCTTACTTTTAAAGGGATTGAAGAATATAATGAGGAGGTGAAATGATGAGTAAAAAATTTTTTAGAAACCTTTTAACAACAACTGCTGCAATGTTAATTATAATTTCTAACATAGGAGTAAAACCTACTTGCATTGGCTGGTTCTATAAGCCAGAAACTCCAGAGATTTTAAAAAGCAAATAGTTGTATTTAAACGGTTTCAAAGTTTTGTAATGAACTAAAAAATTTATGTAAGGAGGCGGTTTTAAATAATGAAAAAATTTTTAGTGTATATTTTGGTATTGGGATTATTTTTGGGAACATCTTTAAATGTTTATTCATCTGATAACTTTGAATATCGAATTAGAGAGGATAAAAGTATCAAGGGTTTTCAGATAAGATATTTAAAAGAATTTAAAAAATCTCAGTCCGACATGAGAGACTTTGCATTAAAAAAATATGAACCAGCTTTAAAATATATTGAAAAGTATTTTAATGAAAATGATATTGATATACCTGTAGACATTGATAATGAAGATTTTCAGAAAATGATTTATCTATTTGCATTTCCTAATAAGATTAGTAATGTACCAACAGAAAATTTGATATCTTTTGTGAAATTTATGGACATTTATGAAAATTACGAACAAAATAGAAAAATTGAAAATATAACAAGAAAATTTAAAATAGCTAGTAAAGAGGTAGAAGCAATAAATGGAGTAAGTAAAGATGATATATTACTATTAAATTCGTTAATGCCATCTATAGCAACTCCAACAAAAAATAATGAAGAAGAATCTTTAACTCTAAATAATATTGTTACTGTGGAAAGTAGCAATGGGTATAATCCTAATGCTGCAAGAGATTATGCTTATACATGGGCATATAAGACAAATAATTCTGAATATGGTTACTATGCAAATTATTATGGTGTAGAAAATCCATCTGATGATATGACTGAAGAGGAAAGACCTTGGAATGATTGCACTAATTTTGTATCTCAGTGTTTAGAAGCTGGTGGAATGAATTATATAAAAGAAACTATATGGACGCCTTATAATGACGAGGAAAATTGGTACTATAGCGATAATAAACCTTCCTATACATGGGGTGGAGCACATAATTTTTATCTGCATTGGAGAGTAAGAGCTGGGATTGCACCTTTTTCATCAGATTTAACTGTTGGAGATGTTGTTAATGCAGATTTCGGTGGAGATGGTCATATAGATCATACAGCTATTATTACAAAAGACACTGGTTCAGCTTCTTCAAATTTATATTTAACCCAACATACTACAGATAGAAAAGAAAAATATGATGATGGAAGAAATTATACATTAAAGGCTTGGTATGATAATGGATATACTGTTTATGGATATGAGATGGATAAAGCATCTAATTAGAGTTTTGATTATCTTGATTATATTTTTACTATGTAGTTATATTCTTTTTACTAAATTTAATAATTTAAAGTTTTATGAAACTAATTCTATTATTAGATTGATTATTTCTAAAGATGATATTATTAAAATTAATGATACAGAATACATATTATATATACCAAGCCAATTTAAATCTCAATATAACAGGTATCTTAAAAATAAGATAGACAAAATAATTGGAGAAGATTATAGTTTTGAACAGCATGAAGCTAATTCCTATTTTTATAAAAATGCTAATGAAAAAGTCATAGTATCTACAAAACAACTTGTAAATAATAATTTTGTAAAATTAAATATTACTAAAGCAAAGCTTTGAATTATTGACAATGGGCAGTAATTGCAATGCGTTCAAATTTGTATTTTATTAAATATTACAACTATTACTTTTGCTGCAAATCAAAATAGAGCAGTTTTTTATTACAAGGATGGTAATGGTAGAAATTACAAAGTTGAAGCTGAAGAAGTGGTAGTTTTTGAAAGTCCAGATGGCACTGATAGAACAATATTAATTATTGAACAAAAAAATAATAACATGGTAATTACTCAGTATACAAATAATGAATTTATTAATAAAGTAGAAAGAAAAAACGGTTCTAATAAAATTATAGTGACTTATAAGAATGGGAAAAAGGAGCAGTTAGATGTAAATCAGTTTATAAAAAAATACAGACATGATAAAGGTAGTAAGATTTTTAAAAAATCTAGTTCTGATATTTCAAATCAGAAGATTGAATAAACTAATATTAAGAATGTTTATAGTATAACTGGTTCATCTTATAATTATTTTGATGAAAGATATATTGAAAAGTATTTAACAACTATTAGAGCTTACGAAAAAGTTGAGACTTACTATGGTGATTATGTAAAATATGATATTGGTTCAGGTGTAACAATAAGTGTCATAGTAAGTATATTTTTTGATATAGCTAGTCTGTTTAGTGGTGGATTAACTAAAGCTGTCGAAATACTTATTAAAATATTAGGAGCAGCTATAGTAGGGGGGGTGTTAGATAAAACTATAAACGGAAGAATTCATGCTAAAATTGAAGACTATACATATAAAGTATATAGATTAGATACATATCAGTCTGAATATTTTACTGGTAAAGCTGTTTATGTTGCAGGATATAGTAAAGTTGAAGGGGAATAAGGAAAGTATATTGATGAATTATATGACACTCAAGGATGGAATGGTTATGATTTGAGAAATACACCCGGTAATTTAGATTATTTCTATGAAACTGCAGGAGAAGTATTGTTTGGATATTAGGAAACATACAATATAGTTTGTTTATAGAACAAATTAGTCAGTTAAATAATAAGTGCATATAAACTTTATAAACAAGCATAATAATATAAGACTAAATGAGGGATATAAATGGATGATACCATTATGGATATTATTTTACACCCATTAACTTCTTTATTGTTAGGGATTGTAATAATAGTAATGGGAGTACTTACGAAAAATGGTGTAATAGATATAGAAAAAAATTATCCTTTAAGGAATATAATTGATATGGATGGTTACTTAAAAGTTTTATTTTTTCATGCCTATACAATAGGGTGTCTATATATTATTCTTAGTTTTACAGCATATTATATTAAAAATGATGCTGTAAATGCTTTTATTGTAGTTATTATCATTGTAGATTATATAGTTTATCGTATTAGATTAAGAAAATATTATACGTAATGAGTTAAACATGACAATAAAAGGCTGATTTTATTATATCTTGATTATCATATATGGTAATGGAATGAATAAAGATAAGTTATGTTTTTTGGTATGGTGTGTATTTTCAGACAATAAAATGACATTTTCGGGAAATATCATTGAAAATGGAAAAATGTTTTTATAAAATTAGCGTGAAAAGCTAGAAAATTATTCCAACTTTTCACGCTGTTTTTCTTATTCTTTAAAGCATTAAAGAATATAATGAGGAAGTGAGATGATGAGTAAAAAAATTTTTAGAAACCTTTTAACAACTACGATGAAAAGGAAAGGAGACATTTCAATGAAAAAATTTAATATAGTTTTGAGTTTTGTTTTGATATTAATATTATTTTTAGAAACTGTTAATGTATATGCGTATTCAGATTTGGATATTAAAACATAAAAGCTTATGAAAGATAATTTTGAGATATTAAAAGCAAAGAATGGATTGAAGAGTTTAGATGATTGGCTATAAGAATGAATTATTATAAGCTTCGGAGGTGATAGTAATATCTTTAAGAATATTAAAAATACTAAGATGATGTTAAGGTTAATACAGAAGCTGATTTAATCATTGTAGAATATTTGAAAAAAAGGATATAGAGTAGATTTATCAGGTAATAAAATTTAGAGAACAAATAAATAAATGAGTCAAGAAGCTGTCCCTTGACTCATTTTATTTATCAACATTATCAAAAATTTAACGATTAAAAATTTAATGTAATTATTGTTAATCTGATGAATTTATCTTTATAATTTTAAACTTACCATCCATTTATTCAACTTGATAAAAGATAACAAAAGTTTTATTATAATCTATAGGAAATTATAAATAAAAATATTTCAAGAAATAATAATAAAGTGGAGTGGTTAAATGAAGGATAATAAATCAAAAATCCTGCAAAATTTAGCCTTGGTTTCACAAATAGGTTTGTCTATGGCACTGCCTATTTTAGGAGGCGTATACATAGGAAGTTTTTTAGATGATAAACTAAATACTGGGTATATTTTTTTAGGAGTTTTTTCAGTATTAGGAATAATTACATCTTTCATAAGTTTATTTAAGATAACGACTAAAGGGAAGTGATTATTTGAGCCTTAATGACAATACACAATCTAAAATAATAAAGAGGGTAATTATATTAACACTACTTATAATAGGAATATTCTTTTTAATATTTCCTAAACCTAAGCCATGTATTTATGGAATCATTTTTGGGGCAACAATAAATGTACTTAATTTTAGATTAATGAGCTTGACCTTAGAAAAAGCCGTAAAGATGTCTAACAATAAAATAATGCCGTATGTTATGGGGAACTATATGGTAAGATACTTGATTTATGGCATAGTGTTAACAATTTCAGCAATAGCTGATTATATAAATTTTTATTCTACAGTATTAGGAATATTTATGGTCAAAATTATTATCATATTCGACACATTTTATGATATTATAAAAGGGAGAAGGACATCAAAGATGCGAAATTAATTTTCATGAAAGGAGGTCGGAATAGTGAAAATAGAAATAGCTTTAACACTTTTTGGAAAAGAAATTTTTATACCTGAAACTATAGTTAACACTTGGATTATAGTAATTTTATTAACTATTTTTGCAATATATGTGAACAGAAAGATAAAAAATGCAAAAATAGATGAAAAACCTTCAGGTTTACTTAATGTAATAGAATTATTAGTTGAAGGAGTTCAGTCTTTAGTTGAAAGTACAATGGGTTCTGATAAACTAAAGTTTGCTCCTTACATAGGAACTCTTGCTTTATACTTATTAGTAGCTAATCTATTTGGATTATTAGGATTTAAACCTCCTACATCAGACTACAATGTAACTTTTAGCTTGGCTATAATCACTTTTGTTTTAACACAATATTATGGCTTAAAATCTAAAGGTCTAGGAGGATATATAAAAGGATTTTTCGAGCCTATGCCATTATTATTCCCATTAAACGTAATAGGAGAAATAGCAAACCCTATATCATTATCATTCCGTCTTTTTGGTAATATTTTAAGTGGTGTAATAATTATGGGGCTTATATATGGGGCATTAGGCTATGCATCAGTAGTTATAACACCTGTATTCCATGCATACTTTGACGTTTTTGCAGGTGTAATACAAACATTTATATTTGTAATGCTTACTATGGTATTTATTTCAATGGCAATGGAGTAAAGTTAATTCCGGACTTAGTGTCCGTCAAATATAATCACAGTATGTAAACCTTGAAAGGAGGGGAACTACATGCCAACAATAGATCCAAAAGCATTTATACTTGGATGTTCAGCTATAGGTGCTGGTTTAGCTATGATAGCTGGTATTGGTCCTGGAATAGGACAGGGTTATGCTGCAGGTAAAGCTGCAGAAGCTGTTGGAAGGCAACCAGAAGCTCAAGGTGATATCATAAGAACAATGATCCTTGGTCAGGCAGTTGCAGAAACAACAGGTATATATGGTCTTGTTATTGCTATAATATTATTATTCGTAAGACCATTACTTGGAGCCCTTTAATATACCTACATAAGAGGTGGGTATTTTCGCCCATCTCTTGTTTCTGTATTAAACTGGAAGTTAATGGGAGAGCCATTTTATATATAGGTACTAGGTGCTGGGTACTGGGTACTAGGTATTGTATATTCGTTTTTCGCTATTCGCTTTTCGAATATCGAACAGCGAACGACGAATGACAAATGACTAACAACAGCGAAAGGAGGCTTTATAAATGTCAATGACTGTAAGAGTTATTCCAGAGCTTAGTTCTTTGATAATGCAGATAACAGCAACAATTATTCTGTTCTTAATACTAAGACATTTCTTATTCAAGCCAGTTACTGAATTTTTAAATGCTAGAAAAGAAAAAATAGCAAGTGATTTAGAAACTGCAAACAAAAACAAGGAAGAAGCTCAAAATTTAAAAAGAGAATATGAAATGAAGATTGAAGCATCTAAAAAAGAAGCTCAAGAAATTATAGAGGCTGCTAGACGTAGAGGTGAAGAAGTAAGAGAAGAAATAATAATGGAAGCAAAGAAAGAAGCAGAAGCTATAATTGAAAAAGCTAGAAAAGAGATAGAAAGAGAAAGAGAAAAAGCAGTAGAAGAGCTAAAAGAAGAAGTTGTTACAATAGCTATGTTAGCTGCTTCAAAAGTTATAGATAAAAACTTAGATATTAATGCTCATAAAGAGATTATAAATAAGTTTATAAATGAGGTAGGGGAAGCTAAATGGCAAAATTAATAGGAAAAACTTATGCCCAGGCTCTATTTGAAGTAGCTGAAGAGATGGATAAAATACAGCAATTTAAAGAAGAGCTAAATTCAATATATGAAATATTTGATAAAGAAAAAGAATTTAAAATAATATTCGAACATCCTAAGTTATCTAAAAATGAAAAGAAGGATATTATAAATTCAGTATTTAAGGGTAGGGTAGCTCAGCAAGTTTTAAATCTAATATATATTGTAATAGATAAAGGAAGAGAAAAATATTTAATGGACATAATAGAGGAATACATAGAACTATCAAACGAAAAACAAGGCATAATCGAGGCACAAGCTATAACAGCAGTTCCTTTGGATGAAGAAGAGAAATTAAAGCTTCAAAATAAATTATCTGAAAAGTTAGGTAAGAATGTTGTTCTTGAAAATATCGTTGATGAAGGCATTATAGGTGGAGTACTCGTTAAAATTCAAGATAAAATAATAGACGCAAGTATAAAAGGACAATTAGATAGAATTCAAAAGAATCTTAAAGATATAAGAGTAACTAGGATAGGGGTGAGTAGCTAATGAATCTAAGACCTGAAGAAATCAGTTCAATCATTAAAGAGCAGATTAAAAGATATGAAAATAAATTAGATGTAGTAGATGTAGGTACAGTTATACAGGTTGGTGACGGTATTGCCAGAATACATGGTTTAGAAAAATGTATGGCTGGTGAGCTTTTAGAGTTCCCAGGTGGAGTTTATGGTATGGCTCTAAACCTAGAAGAAGATAATGTTGGTTGCGTTTTATTAGGTTCAGACGAAAATATAAAAGAAGGAGACATAGTTAAGAGAACAGAAAGAATAGTTGAGGTTCCAGTTGGTGAAGCTCTTATAGGTAGGGTAGTAAATGCTTTAGGTCAACCAATAGATGGAAAAGGTCCAATTAAAACTGAAAAGTACAGACCAATCGAATCAAAAGCACCAGGAGTAATTGAGAGAAAATCCGTTTCAGTCCCTTTACAAACTGGTATAAAAGCTATTGACTCAATGATACCAATCGGTAGAGGACAGAGGGAGTTAATCATAGGAGATAGACAGACTGGTAAGACTGCGATTGCAATAGATACTATATTAAACCAAAAAGGTCAAGATGTTATTTGTATATACGTTGCAATAGGACAGAAGAAATCAACTGTAGCTAAAATAGTTGAAATTTTAGAATCAAGAGGAGCTATGGAGTATTCAATAGTAGTATCAGCTTCAGCTAGTGAAATGGCACCTCTTCAATATATAGCTCCATATGCTGGTTGTGCTATGGCAGAAGAGTTTATGTATCAAGGAAAAGACGTACTTATAATATATGACGATTTGTCAAAGCACGCTGTTGCATATCGTGCAATGTCTCTACTACTTCGTAGACCACCAGGACGTGAAGCATATCCTGGAGACGTATTCTACTTACATTCAAGACTTTTAGAACGTGCAGCTAGATTAGATGAAGCATATGGTGGAGGTTCTATAACAGCACTTCCAATAATCGAAACACTAGCAGGAGATATTTCTGCTTATATACCAACAAACGTAATATCAATAACAGACGGTCAGATATTCCTTGAGTCAGAGCTATTCTTTGCAGGTCAAAGACCAGCAGTAAATGCGGGACTTTCAGTATCTCGTGTTGGTGGTGCTGCACAGATAAAGGCTATGAAGAAGGTAGCAGGTACATTAAAGCTTGAATTAGCACAATATAGAGAGCTAGCAGCATTTGCACAGTTCGGTTCAGAGCTTGATAAAGAAACTCAGGCAAGACTTGCTCAAGGTCAAAGAATAATGGAAATATTAAAGCAGCCACAATATGCTCCAGTTAAAGTTGAGCATCAAGTTATGATTATATATGCGGTTACTAAGAAATACTTAACAGATATTCCGCTAGACAAAATAAAAGATTTTGAAAAAGAGTTCTTAAACTTCATGGATAATAACTATCCAGAAGTAGGTAAGAGCATAGTAGAAACAGGTGAATTATCAAAAGAAATGGAAGAGAAACTAAAGAGTGCTATAGAAGAATTTAAAAAGAATTTTAAAGAGGAGCACAATATTTAGGTATTAGATACTGGTTATTCGCTGTTCACTTCTCGCTTTTTAAGTAGCGAATTACGAATGTCGAATGGCGAACAGCGAATGACGAAGGACGAATGGGACGGGAGGTGAAAACATGGCCCAAGCAGGAATGCGAGATATAAAAAGAAGAATTAGAAGTGTAAGTAATACAAAGCAGATTACAAAGGCCATGGAGCTTGTATCCTCGGCAAAGCTAAGGAGAACCAGAGAAAAATTAGAAAAAACAAGACCTTACTATAACACTATAGTAAGGAGTATAAATGATATATTAGCTTCAACTTCAGGAATAAAGCATCCCTTCTTAGAAAAAAGAGAAGTTAAAAAGGCAGCTTATATAGTTATAACAGCAGATAGAGGTTTATGTGGCGGATATAATAATAACGTAATTAAGCTGACTGAAGAGAATATAAAAAATAAAGAAAATGCTGTAATAATTGCAGTAGGACAAAAAGGTAGAGACTTTTTTAGAAGAAGGGGATATAATCTAGCAGGAGAGTTTGTGCATATTTCAGAAAACCCTCAATATTCTCATGCTAGAGAAATTGGAGACATAGTTATAGATTTATATAAAAAGAAAGAAATAGACGAAGTAAATGTAGTCTATACACGATTTGAAAGTACTATTTCACAAGTAACTAAAATAATGAAACTTCTTCCAGCAGAAAACGTAGTAGAAAAGGAAGGCAGAAAAAAGACAACTTTAGTAGAATATGAACCGTCTCCTGAAGAAGTATTAGATTATTTAATACCAAAATATATACACAGTGTAATATACGGAGCAATGATAGAAGCATCAGCAAGTGAGCAGGCAGCAAGAAGAAATGCAATGGAATCGGCTACAGATAATGCTCAGGAAATGATAGAAGACTTAAAGTTAAGCTATAACAGAGCACGTCAGGCATCAATAACTCAAGAAATAGCAGAAATTGTTGGTGGAGCAGAAGCGCTTAAGTAGTTGTTCGCTTTCCGCTTCTCGCTTTTCGCTTTTCGAATAACGAATGGCGAATAGCGAACGACGAAAAAGGTAAGATAAAAGAAAGGATGTGAAAAAATGGCTGAAAAAAACACAGGTAAATTAGTACAGATAATTGGTCCTGTTGTAGATATAAGATTTAGTGAAGATAACCTTCCAAAACTATTAAACGCTATAATTATTGAAGGTAATGGAAAAAAAGTAGTAGCAGAAGTTGCACAGCATATAGGAAACGATACAGTAAGATGTATTGCAATGTCTTCAACAGACGGACTTGTTAGAGGAATGGAAGCCGTAGATACAGGTAAGCCTATTTCAGTACCAGTAGGAAGAGCTACATTAGGAAGAATATTTAACGTATTAGGTGAACCAATAGATGAACAGGGAGAAGTTAACGCAACTGAATATGAACCTATCCACAGAGAAGCTCCATCTTTTGAAGAGCAAGAAACAGCAACAGAAATATTTGAAACAGGAATAAAGGTTATAGACCTTATAGCACCATATGCAAAGGGTGGTAAGATAGGTCTATTCGGAGGAGCAGGAGTTGGAAAAACAGTTCTTATCCAGGAATTAATTAACAATATAGCAACAGAGCACGGTGGATTATCAGTATTTGCAGGTGTTGGAGAGAGAACAAGAGAAGGTAATGACCTTTACTATGAAATGAAAGAGTCAGGCGTTTTAGATAAAACAACTCTAGTATTCGGACAGATGAATGAACCACCAGGAGCGAGAATGCGTGTTGGATTAACAGGGTTAACTATGGCGGAACATTTCAGAGATAAAGAAGGTCAAGACGTATTGTTATTTATAGATAATATATTCAGATTTACACAAGCAGGTTCAGAGGTTTCAGCGTTACTTGGACGTATGCCTAGTGCCGTTGGATATCAGCCTACATTAGCAACAGAGATGGGACAATTACAAGAAAGAATTACATCAACTAAAAAAGGTTCTATAACATCAGTACAGGCAGTATACGTTCCAGCAGACGACTTAACAGACCCTGCACCAGCAACAACATTTGCGCACTTAGATGCTACTACAGTTCTTTCTCGTCAAATAGCAGAGCTTGGTATTTATCCTGCAGTTGATCCATTGGATTCAACATCTAGGATACTAGATCCTGCTATTATAGGAGAAGAACACTATAGGGTAGCACGTGGGGTACAAGAGGTACTTCAAAGATATAAAGAATTACAAGACATAATAGCCATCCTTGGTATGGATGAACTTTCAGAAGAAGATAAATTAATAGTTGCTCGTGCAAGAAAAATTCAAAGATTCTTATCACAGCCTTTCCACGTTGCAGAGCAGTTTACAGGTCTGCCAGGCAAGTATGTACCTATAAAAGAAACTGTAAGAGGCTTCAAAGAAATACTAGAAGGTAAGCATGACGACCTTCCAGAGCAAGCTTTCTACATGGTAGGTACAATAGACGAAGCAGTTGAAAAGGCTAAGAGCATGAGATAAGGCTTTAAAAGCGAGGTGGAGAAAATGTCACAATTCACCCTAGAAATAGTGACTCCAGATAGAAAGTTTTTCGAAGATGAAGTAGAAATGGTAATCGTAAGAGGGGTAGAGGGAGATATAGGTATACTTAAAAATCATACTCCTTTGGTTACACCCTTATCAATTGGCAGGATAAGAATAAAGAAAAACGGAGAATTTAAAGAAGCAGCCATAGCAGGAGGATATATAGAAGTATCAAAGAATAAGACAACAGTTATAACAGATGCTGCTGAGTGGCCAGAAGAAATAGATGTAAAAAGAGCAGAAGAAGCTAAAAAAAGAGCAGAACAAAGACTTAAAAGTAGTAAAAGTGAAGTAGATATTGTTAGAGCTCATATAGCATTGAGAAAAGCATTAAATAGATTAGAAGTAGCTAAGAAAAAATAAGACTAGGCGAATGCCTGGTCTTATTTTTTGTTCAATAAAAAATATGAGAAAAGTGTATAAATTCTATCTCTCCTGTCAAAACTTTTAATAGAGGAAAGGGCGATAAGGTAAAAATGTTTTCGTCCCCCTTTACATTTTTACCTGATTCGTTCTTTCCTCAGTCTTTTGAAGGAGGGAAGAAGAATGAATAGATTAAAAACGGCCTTATCAATAGGATTTATAATTATTCTATCTGTATTAAATTATGTATCGGCTGATAATTTTAATACTTCAATTAAAGAAAACACTTTAATAAAAGCATTTAATGAAACAGATGCTGAATTATTAGAGATAGATATGAATTTTACTGCAAAAATTAATGATACATATTTAGATTTAGATAATCTTAAAAAATTAAGCGAAAAAATCATAAACAAACTAAATATAGATGGTCTAAAAGTGGACAAGAACCTTTTTCAGGAAATGTACAACAATGATAACATAGCCAACTACTACTGTGAAGATATATCACAATCAAATGATCTCATACAATTAACGATATGGGGGAAGGATAAATATAAAAGGACTATTACAGCAATAATTTCTTCTTATAAAGATCCGTATGATGGCAACAGTGAGACAGATTTAGTTATTGATGTAGTGCAAGAATATACAAAAGGTTTAAAAAAGACTATAGACGAAATTAGTAATGTTTACAGTAGCTTCAATGCAAGACCAGAAATTACCACTTGCATTATTGGGACATTTAATGGAAAATTAAAGGAAGATGAGAAAATAAAAAAAGTATCTAAAGCACTATATAGCATAAATGGCAGAAAAGTTGAAGGATTTTTTAATGATTCTCTTATCAGTATTTCTGCTTACTCACCTGCAATAGATGAATTTATCTATACAGGAAGCAATAAAATGAATATCAACATAGCGTTAAGATATAATGAATACGAAGATAAAACCTATATTTGGATAGGAACACCAATAATTACAATTGGGTACTAGATACTAGGTACTAGGTACTTGGTACTAGATTAAAAATGTAAAATTGAAAATTTAAAATGTAGAATTAGTTTATGGTTGATAGTCGATAATCAATAGTTGATAGACTAAAAAACTATTAACTATCAACTATTGACTACTAAAAATTAATTCTACGCTACAGATGACTAACGAATAGCTAATGACGAATAACGAACGACGAATAATACTAACGACTGTTGACTAAAAACTAATAACTTTTAAAACTTAACATTCAACATTTAGAATTTAAAATTCTATAGTATGGGAGGAAACAAATTGGCAAAAATCATTGTAGAAAAAAGTCCACCGTTAAAGGGGACGGTTAGAATAAGTGGAGCAAAAAATTCAGCCTTACCTATAATAGCAGCTTCATTATTATCAACAGGGAAATGCATACTAGAAGATGTACCAGACTTAAAAGATGTAGACGTAATATGTGAGGTTCTATCTTCTTTAGGAGCGGATGTAAAAAGAGTTTCTAGAGAAAAACTGCAAATAAATGCATCAATAATAGATAATTTTGAAGCTCCATACGAGTTAATGAAAAAAATGAGAGCATCTTTTTTAGTTATGGGGCCTCTATTGGCAAGAATGGGTAAAGCTAGAGTTTCAATGCCAGGAGGATGTGCAATAGGAACAAGACCGATAGATTTACATCTTAAAGGATTTAAAGCATTAGGAGCTAAAATTGAAGTAGGGCATGGATATGTAGAAGCTAGTGCCGATAAACTTAAAGGAGAAAAGATATATCTTGATTTCCCTAGTGTAGGAGCAACGGAAAATATTATGATGGCAGCATCACTTGCAGAAGGAGAAACAATAATAGAAAATGCAGCACAAGAACCTGAAATAGTAGATTTAGCAAATTTCCTAAATAAAATTGGAGGAGATGTAAAAGGAGCGGGTACTAGCACAATAAAGATAAAAGGAGTAAAAACTTTAAATGGCGGCAGACATCAGATAATACCTGACAGAATTGAAGCTGGAACTTTTATGGTAGGAGCAGCTATAACTGGAGGAGATATAATCATAGAAAATATAATGGTAGACCATATAAAATCAATTATTGCTAAACTGAAAGAAGCAGGAGTAGAAATAATTGAAGATGGTGATAGAATTAGAGTAATAGGTAAAAAGCCTATAAAGGCTATTGATATAAAAACAATGCCGTACCCAGGGTTTCCAACAGATATGCAGGCACAATTTATGGCATTAATGAGTGTGGCTAATGGTACAAGTGTAATTATTGAAACTGTATTTGAAAATAGGTTTATGCATGTTGACGAGTTAAAGCGAATGGGTGCAAATATTAAGATAGAAGGAAGAAGTGCAATTATACAAGGTACTAATAAGTTGATGGGAGCTCCTGTAAAAGCTACAGATTTAAGAGCAGGAGCGGCATTAATACTTTCTGGACTTATAGCAGAAGGAAAAACAGAGATAAGTAATATATTCCATATAGATAGAGGATATTCAAATATAGAACAGAAATTATCAAATCTAGGAGCGAAGATATATAGGGAGTAGAGGTTCGTTATTCGCTGTTGGCTTTTCGTTTTTCGAACAGCAAAAGACGAATAACGAACGACGAATAAAACTAATGACTATTGACTGACGACTATTAATTATAACAATCGACATGAAGACATAAAGATTTCCAATTTCCCGGGAAATCTTTTTTTTTATGACAAATTAGGTACTAGGTACTGGATGAAGGTTATTCGTGGTTCGCTGTTCGCTTTTCGATAGATTATAGTTAATAATTTTTGTCCATTGTAAATTGTAAATTGCTCATTGTTAATTATATTAGATGTTAATTGATTGCCTACTATACTCAGTTCCATGCCTTCTGACACCTATAAATTGTAAACTATTAACCAATTTTCTATTTTCAATTTTTAATTTTACATTTTTGTCCCCTGTCCTCTGTCTCCTGGCAACTGCTCCCTGCTGAATGCATATCTCTCCAACATAAATCATAATTATATTTAAGAACAAATTATATAAACTAAGGGGGACATTATGAGGGAACTAGGTTTATACTTACTTTTTTTATTATTTATAATAATCATAATTCCGGCATTATTATTAATAGGTGGTATTTCAGGTACAAAATATAGAGGTAAAGATATAGAAGATTTAAATAAAAATAATATTATAAAAGTTTATAATGTCAATACAAAAAAAGTTGAAGAATTTGAATTAGATGAATATATAAAAGGAGTAGTTGCAGCTGAAATGCCAGCAGCTTTTGAAATGGAGGCTTTAAAAGCTCAGGCAGTAGCTGCTAGAACATATGCAATATATCATTTAGAAAAATTTAAAGATGGGCATCCAGATCATCCCGAAGCACCATTATGTACAGGAATACATTGTCAAGCTTGGCTTTCTAAAGATGAGCTTATCAAACTGCATTCAGAAAATTGGATGAAAGAATATTGGCCCAAGATAGAAGAAGCAGTAGATAGTACAAAAGGATTAATTATTACATATAACGGTAAGCCAATCGAACCCCTTTTTCATTCAACAAGTGGGGGCATGACAGAAGACTCAGAAGCAGTATTTGCTTCAAAAATTCCATATCTTAGAAGTGTTCCTAGCCCTTATGAAGATGGAGCACCAAAATTGAGAGATGTAGTTAAAATGACAGTTGATGAATTTATTTCAAAATTAAAAAGTAAGTATCCAAACGCAAATCTAACCAAAAATAACTTACAGCAAAAAATTAAACTTATAGAAAGAAGTCAGAGTGGCAGGGTTATGAAACTTATGATAGACGGTGAAATTGTTTCGGGTAGAGAAATAAGAAGTTTATTTAATCTTAACTCCACTAACTTCAAAATAACATTAAAAAGAAATGGATATATCGAAATAGAAACTTTAGGTTATGGCCATGGTGTTGGAATGAGTCAATGGGGAGCTAATGGAATGGCAAAAAAAGGAAGCAACTTCGAAGAGATTTTAAAACATTATTATACAGGAGTAGAAATAAAGAAGGTATATTAATAAAAGTTTTTGTTAAAGTAAATTAAAGTGACTTTGGTCGCTTTCAGACTGTAGACAAAATAAAACTATAATGATTGAAAAAATATAAGCGAATAATTACAAAGCTTTAGCAAAGAAAACTTGATGAAGAATTTCAGAAAAATCCGTAGGCTTAGCATGGACGCTAAGCCAGCATCTTACAAGACAGGACGTCTTGATTAGGTGCGTTAGGATTTTTCGAAATTATGAATCTTAGTTTTCTCTAAAGATTTGTTTATGAGTGTTATTTTTTCAATCTATTAAGAAATATAATTTTATCAAAAAGCTCAAAGCGACTTTAGTCGCTTTTTTGTTTTGTCTGATAGCCAATGACGAATAGCAAACGACGAATTGCGAATAGCTTTTTAAAATTTTATCCCAAAAATCAAAAAACATGTATTAAATACTAATAAATGGTGATAATACTAGGTGTGGAGGTGGTCTATTTGGAAGATAAAAACAATTATCAGGAAAATAGATGGTTAAGTTTTAGGAATAATATTTCAAAATTTTTAGATAAAGATGGTTTTTATTTTATTTTATTCTTATGCATTTGTATAGTAGCGACAACTGCCGTTTGGGTTTCTAATAACAACTTAAATAAATATAAAACAATAGAAAATAATGATGACTTGCTTTTAGCCGAAGAGCCAGATTCAGATGTAGAATTTTCATTAATTGATGAAGAGGAAGATATCAATATTCCAGATATAGAAGTAGTAGAAGTAACAAATGATAAAGAGCCTAAGGAAACAAAAGATAAAGAGACCAAGTCTACAGAAAAACAAAAGACAAAGGCTGTAAGTTCTTCGAAAGTAACAGTTAAAAAGAAGGCTAAAAGTAAAGTAAAGTCAATGATAATGCCTGTTATTGGGACAATATCAATGGATTATGCAGAAGATAAGCTAGTTTATTCAAAAACTCTAGAGCAGTGGACTACACATAATGGCATTGATATTAAAGCAAGAGAAGGAAGTGTAGTAAAAGCAGTATTAGATGGAACTGTTACTCAAATAAAAAATGATCACGCCCTAGGCATAGTTATAACTATAGATCATGGAAATGGGCTAGTCACTAAATACGGTAACTTATCAACAGACGAAATGGTAACTATAGGGCAAAAAGTAAAGCAGGGAGACCCAATCAGCGGAGTTGGTAAAGGAGCAGGATTTGAGCTTGCTCAAGGACCTCATCTTCATTTTGAGGTTATAAAGAATGGGAAGAATGTTGACCCTAAGCTGTATTTACCTAAGTTTACAAAATAAGGGACATATTAGTTCTATAATGTGCCCTAGCTGCATATTAATGTAAAAAAGACTCTAAACAAGTAGGCAAAGGGGGTTGGATATTTGAAAGACTACATAGAAGAAAGAGCTATAGAAATTGCAAAGTACATAATAAAGGAACAAGCAACTGTAAGACAAACAGCAAGCGTATTTGGTGTTAGTAAAAGCACTGTTCATAAAGACGTTACAGAACGTCTTCCCAAGATAAACCCTCTTATAGCAGGAAAAGTAAAAAAAGTACTAGATAAGAATAAAGCTGAAAGGCATATTAGGGGCGGAAAAGCAACAAAAATGAAATATCAAGCCCTTAGTAGGCAATGAACAAGAACAAAATCTTCGATTCAAACAAACTAAGGAAGATTTTGCCTATATCCATAAACGGAAATTATATTCAAAATTATCCACAATTTAATAAGGAATATAATTTCCTATGGATTATAAGAAAATTTATATACAGAGGGAGAATATTATCCTTCCATTTGGAAGGATAATATTTTTTTTCTGAAAAATGAAAAAGTTAAAGGAATTTCATACATTTTGTAGAAGTAAATAAAGGGAAATTATGAGCATATTTTTGAATTAATTTAATATTTATATTAATAAGGTACAAGCTATTAAAATTTATATACATACTCTTCAAAATTTACATATCGGAACTCTTAGGACCTAAAAGGCTTTCCCGCATATTTTACATAACTAGTCCATAAAGCTTACGGGTCCGCTCCAAATTACAAGATAATAAAAGAAAGTGAGGTTAGGTTGAATGTTGGGATTCAGGACAGACATTGGTATTGACTTGGGCACCGCTAATGTATTGGTGTATATAAAAGGAAAGGGAATAGTATTAAAAGAGCCGTCAGTGGTAGCTATCGACAAAAATACAAATAAAGTATTAGCAGTAGGTGAAGAAGCAAGAAGAATGCTTGGTAGGACGCCTGGCAATATTGTTGCAATTAGACCTTTAAGAGACGGTGTAATATCAGATTTTGAAATCACACAAAAAATGCTAAAACATTTTATCAATAAAGCTATAGGTAAAATGCTTTTTAAACCTAGGATAATAGTATGCGTTCCAAGTGGAGTAACAGAGGTTGAGAAAAAGGCAGTAATAGATGCAAGCAATCAAGCTGGTGCTAGAAAGACTTATCTTATAGAAGAACCTATTGCAGCAGCTATTGGAGCGGAACTAGACATATCTAAACCAACAGGAAATATGGTAATAGACATTGGCGGTGGAACAACAGATATAGCAGTTATATCTCTAGGTGGTATAGTTGTTAGCAAATCAATTAAAGTAGCTGGTGACAAGTTTGATGAAGCTATAATAAAATACATAAGGAAGAAGCATAATATGATGATCGGTGAACGTACTGCAGAAGATTTAAAGATAAGAATCGGTACTGCTTTTCCTAGAGAAAAGGAAGTATATATGGATGTAAGAGGTAGAAATTTAGTTTCTGGTTTACCAAGAACTATAAGAATATCTTCAACAGAAATGTTAGAAGCTTTAGAGGAGCCAGTAACTGCTATTGCAGATGCTGTACATTCAGTTTTAGAGAGAACTCCACCAGAATTATCATCAGATTTGAGTAACAAAGGTATTATAATGACAGGCGGCGGCTCTTTATTATATGGACTAGACAAGCGTATTAGTAAGAGGACAGGAATACCAGTGAAGGTAGCTGAGGATGCTGTATCCTGTGTAGCTATTGGAACAGGTAAAGCCTTAGAGTCCATTGATATATTAGAGAACGGATTGATTACAGAAGAAGATACAAGGAAGTATTATTAGTGGTTGGGTACTAGGTACTTGGTACTGGGTATTAGATATTCGCTGTTCGCTTATCGTTTTTCGACAATC